>JAYWHS010000672.1:0-3075 GCA_043777635.1 Kofleriaceae bacterium
GAGCGCGATGGAGACACGCCGCAATCAAGATTGCCTAGCTCTGCGGAGAGCAGCGTCAACGCACCTTCCGTCATTGATATATCAAGCAGCGTGCCGCGACCGCTGCGTTCACGAGCAAACAGCGCTGCTAAAATTCCGGTAGCACTCCACAACGCACCGCCAGCCAGATCAGCGATCTGTACGCCCGGCATCACCGGCGCTCCACCGCGCGCTCCACTCATAGCGAGAACCCCAGCCAATGCGATGTAGTTCAAATCGTGACCCGCGCGTTCACGATACGGGCCGGTTTGGCCGTAGCCACTGATCGAACACAAAATTGCACGTGGATTCGTTTGCGAAATCACATCCCAACCAATGCCCAATTTGGCCAACACGCCGGGCCTAAAACTTTCGACCACCACGTCTGCTTTGGCGACCATTTGTAAAAAAACATCGCGGCCAGCGACGGTTTTGAGATCAAGCGCCAGCGAGCGTTTGCCTCGGTTGACCGCCAGATACCGCCCGGCCACCCCGCCTTTAAGCGGCGGAAACGCACGCAAGTAGTCACCGATACGCGGATCTTCGATCTTCACAACATCGGCGCCCATGTCGGCCAGCATCATCGTTAAAAACGGCCCGGGTAGTAGCCGGGATAAATCCAACACTCGCACACCACGTAATGCATCAGCCAAAGGCGACGGGTCGGTCCCTGGATTCGTCGGCGGGTTAGTCATAGCCTACTGTCGCCAACCCAATGGACTAATTCAACAATTGCCGACTCTACGAAGTAAAATGTTGCGACTATTCGGACTAATCAGGGTTTGCAGCGCGCCGCTAAAACTAGTCGATGTCGTCGCCCGGCCGAACTCCGCGATGAACCGTAAAATAGATTGCCAATGCGGCGATGCAGAGCAATGTGCCTAGTGTCAGCATCACCCATTGCAGTCCCTTCAATGCCATCATCACGAAGCCGACCGTGACTGTTTCGCGGTTTTCGGCGAGCGAATCCGATGGTGAATACGATAGCGAGATGGGTAGTAACAACCAAAGTCCAACGCCCAAACCGACAACCACAAAACCTACTAACAACGCGATCACAGCTCGCCGTTTTCGCTTGCGTGTGAAGTCCGCTAAAAAATCGTGGTGGTCAACAACTACTTTCGCCGGCGGAATTGAAGGCATGAAACGCATCGTACGTTATCGCACCAGCAAGCGCTAGAATGCGCAAATATAGGCCAAATGACTACTCTTTGCTGCAACCAGGTGCTGCATCAGGTGTCTTGCCTCACATGCGTTTGTTGCTTTGCATCGCACTCACGACCAGCTTGACCCTAGCAGCTTGCCGAACCTACGACCCAATCGCTGAAACCCCGCACCGCACAGTGCATACCTTGCCCGATGCGATCCGTTTGATTCTGGCGGAAAATCACAATATCCGAGTATTTGCGGTCGGCGAGTACCATCCAACCAAACGCAGTGTCGCAGCGGCCGCAGCTATCCCGAGCGCGCTGTTTCGCACCGACATCTTACCAGTGCTCGACTTGGTAGCTAATCACTTGTTGATCGAGTCATGGATCGACGACGGCTCTTGGTCAGCGCCGGTATCGGCCTTGGCGCAACAAGTTACACTGGCCATGGATCGGCCCGGCAACGCAGCCCTGCTGCCGGCTCGTGCGCCCGCATTATCGTCGATGACGCTGCACTTGCTGCAGATGACGCCGATCGAACAAGACGCGATGCTCGACCCCCGTGGCCGCGTCGATTTTTTCCGCTTGCTGACAACCATCACCGGCAAGCTCAACGAAACCGCACAGCAGATCATCGCGCGCCATGCCACGGATGCCGTGGTGATCTACGGCGGCGCCTTGCACAATGATTTGTACCCGCGCTGGACCCTCGACGTATTTTCCTACGCGCAACCGCTGCAAGCCGCACTAGGCGGCGGCGTGGTTGAAATTGACATCGTGGTGCCAGAAATTGCAGCGAACAATCCCGCCACGGCGCATCTACCATGGCTGCCGCTGCTGGCTGCTGCTGGGCCCGATCGCGTGCTGGTTTATCAGCCAGGTCCGCATAGCTATGTAATTATTACACAAACAAGCGACACAACTCGAGCACAACGACCTCCGTTAGGTGGCTTACGTGAGCCCCAAACCGCATTTAGCAACCCGTACTAAGTTCCAGCCAAGCGGCAGCGCAATGACCGTGAACCGGTCGTTTTTTTGCCTGCACAGAGCCAACCTTTGCTAGCGATCAGCGCGCTGCCGTGGTTAGTTCCACCCATGGTTTCCCGTCCGCGTAGCGCTCGCCCCAGCAAAGTACCCGATCTCAATTTGCCCGATGAAGCCACGCTGCGCGAATGGGCCTTGGCCTATTTGCGCCATGCGCCAATGTCGTTGACGTTGCGCGAAGTGAACCGCTTGGTTGCGGTTGAAGCGCTTGGACCAGTCGATGGTGCAACGCTTGATGTTGGCTGCGGCGACGGTTATTGGTGGACGCTGCGGGCTCAAGGCGGCCACAATGTCTACGGCATCGATATTTCGGCGCGCGAAATTGCCCAGGCCAAACTGCGCATCACCGCTGAACTCACCGACGTTTCGGCCGAACAACCGTTTCCTGACCAACGCTTTGCCCAAATCATCGGCAACTGTTCGCTCGAACACGTGCCCGATATCGACGCTGCACTCGGTAATTTGCGTGCGGCCGCCGCGCCCAATGCACGCTTGGTAATGTTTGTGCCAACGCCGCGCTGGGCTTACCAAGGCCGCGTGCAAGGTGCCTTGCTCAAATATGCGCCTCGGCTCGCCATGACATTGTCTGGCGCTATGAATGGTTTTTTTCAGCACTGGCACCTCTACGATCAAAAAGTGTGGCGCGGTTTGTTGGCGCAAAACGGTTGGCACGTTGACTCGGTGTTGGGCTTGGGTTCGCAGCGCTCGGAATTTTTATTTCGCATGTTTATGCCACCGGCGTTTTTGCAATTTGTCGCCAAAAAAGCCACCGGTCATTACCCAGCCAAACTCTACAAATATTTGCCCGACGCCGCGTTAGCACCGCTGACCAAGCTGGTGAGCTGGGCCATTCAAGACCCATTAG
>JAYWHS010000673.1:0-3074 GCA_043777635.1 Kofleriaceae bacterium
CAAGATCGTTCGGCACTTGAAGTGAAAGTGTTGATTGAAGCGGTCCGCGCACCGGACAATGATCCCAACAAACGCTCGGTCACCATCGCTGGTGACACCGCGCAACGGCTGGTGTTCGATAATAATTTTTCTGGCTGGGGCGATCTGCTGACCCAAACTGGGCAACCGGCGATCGTCCGGCCATTGAAATTGTCGTATCGCTCAACGGCTGAAGTAATGATGTTAGCGCGTGAGATTTTGGGGCCCGAGTTAGCACCCGATGAACCGCTGGCGGCACGACCGGGCGAGCCTGTCGAACTGCATGAGTTTGGTGATATCGGTGAAGCCGTGGCATTTTTGGGCGATGCATTGCGCACGTTGATGGCGCGCGAACCGACGGCGTCATGCTGCGTGATCTCGCGGCATCCTGAACAAGCCGACCAATATTATGAAGGCCTACGTCGAGCCGAAGTGCCGGCATTGAGGCGCATTAAGCGGGATGAATTCAACTTCCAACCCGGCGTAGACATCACCGATATCACGCAAGTCAAAGGCCTGGAATTTGACTACGTGGTGATGGTTGACGTGAATAAGTCGTCGTACCCTGATGTGTCGTGGGCCCGCCATCTGTTGCATATTGGTGTGACGCGCGCGGCGCATCAGTTGTGGATGGTTTCGACGCAAGAGCCAAGTGTGCTGGTGCCGCGGGCGCTCCTCGACGGCGGCCGCATGATCGTCGAGTAATGGGAATCGGCTGCGGTGCCGATCTGCGGCGTTGCGGCTGCGCTTCCGCTCCTCACGCACAGGCAGTGCGCTGCGGTCCGGTTCTCGCCGCGCCTTGCAGCTCGACATCCTCGCTCGATTCCCCGCTGCGCGCGAGTCATCCTCACTCGGGACCTCGGGGCTCGGGCCTCGGACGACGGCGCTCCGTCGACGATCTCGAACCGTAGTGTCCGCTGAACTACGCGTCTTTTTTAGACATCCATGGATACACAATGCCAGCGGCGACGGCGCCGACGAGTGGGGCGACGATGAACAGCCAGAGTTGGCCAAGATAGTCGCCACCAGCGAACAGGGCTTGGCTGATCGAGCGGGCAGGGTTTACCGAGGTGTTGGTAACCGGAATGCTGATGAGGTGAATCAGGGTAAGGCCAAGACCGATCGCGAGTGGCGCAAAGCCGGCAGGGGCGCGCTCATGGGTTGAGCCCAATATGATGATGAGGAAAAAGAAGGTAAGCACGGCTTCGATGATGAAGCCGGCCATCATGCTGTAGTGCAACGGGCTGTGCGCGCCAAAACCGTTGGCTGCAAAACCGTCTTTGGCTGAAAAGCCATCGATGCCACCGGCGACGATTAACAAGATTCCTGCACCTGCAATGGCACCGGCAATTTGCGCACCGATGTACGCGCCGAGTTCGCTGGCTGGCATTTTTTTCGCGATGAACAAACCAACGGATACCGCCGGATTCAAGTGGCAGCCTGAGATGTGGCCAATTGCGAATGCCATGGTGACGACCGTTAGGCCGAAGGCCAACGAAATGCCAACCAACCCGACGCCTTTGCCTGCCAGCACCGCTGTGCCGCAGCCGCCTAAAACCAACCAGGCCGTACCAAGAAATTCCGCTGTGAGTTTTTTTGATAATTGCATGTGCGTTGCCTCCGCCGGCACGCTAACACCGCACCGTGCGTCGCCTCCCCCTGCGATGGGGTAGCACTGTGGTAGCGGTGCGGCCGCGCTGCGTTCGCTTGGTTAGCGAGATTGTAAAAAGGTAGGTGGGACCGCTGCGCATCACACCAAGTAGTCGATGCATCGCGCGTAGTCGATCGATTCACCGTTCCATTTTGATGCGTTGGTATTGGTGGTGATGGCAAGCGCTGCATGAACATCGTGTAAGGCCGCGAGGCCGTGTCGTGCGTTGGTATTGTTCGGCGTGATGCGCGGTGGTTGTGCGTCGATGCGCCGGTTGCGATGATCGAAGAAATTCCAGCCATTGCTATCATCGGTTTCGACCCGGCAGCCTCCTTCATGGAGCATCGTGTGGTGAGCGCCACACAACAACATAAGATTCGACAGCGCTGTTTCGCCACCGTTGGCCCAGTGCTTAATGTGATGACCGTCGACGTAGCGGCTGTGCGTGCAACCGGGAAAACTGCATGTGCGATCGAGCAGCAGTAATGCCCGCTTGATTGCAGCCGGTATCGTGCGAGTTTTGCGACCGACAGAAAGTGGCACACCTGACGCGTCAACCTAGGCAACCAACTCCCCAGCATCGCAGCATAATCGCCGCGCAGTAGCGGTCGCGATGACTTCGCCATCGGCCATCATGGCGAGATCCAACGGTTCCTCTGAACCTCGGAGGCCGGCACACGACAGCGCACCCTGCACATGCCAGCCCGACGCAATGTCGAATTCCCGAATCAACGTTAGCAACCGATGCATCGCAGCGTCGATATGCGCCGACATTTCATCGTGCGGCAGCGCACTACTGGTCAGGAGCTAAAAAAACATTTTTGGCAAGTTCGAATTGTCCGGATTTCGGAGTTACCAAGGGTGTGTCCGTGGTGGCAACCGTCGATGACGAGTCCATCGTCCGCTGGCTACGATCGTTGCTCCGCGCGTAGGGGCATCAACAGCCGAGCAGCTGCTTTGGGTTGCGTTTGATTTTACCCGCCACTGCGCTTCTTGAGCGACTTCGCTAACCAGCCGCCCTTAACGCGGCCAACTAGCTTGCGCATTTCGACCGAAGCCTTGGCATGCGTCATGCGTTGCGCGACCAAATCGTCGAGGATTTGTTTGGCACCACGGGCGCGCCGCACCGAGTCGCCCCAGTCGAGCGCGCCTTCGGCGAAGTTGGCGACGCGGTCGAGCCAGCCGGCCTTCTTTTGCTCAATCAACGCAGCGCGCCGTTTTTGCCAAATAACATCGGCTTTGGCTGCGATGCGCGCGCGTGCAGCGCGATCATCGTCGCTGATATAATCGGGCGCATCCTTAGCCAACACCGCGCGCAATAAGCCGGTGTCGATCATGCCGTAGTCTTCAAATGATTCCAACTCAGCCATCGCAGCGCCACGGCGCTCGGCCCGAGGGTGATCAA
>JAYWHS010000674.1:0-3067 GCA_043777635.1 Kofleriaceae bacterium
AACGCAGTGTTAACGCGAAAGTGAAATGATCGCTGCGCACACACTTTCTGCACGCGCGGCAGCTGACTCATCACTGGGCCAACAGGTAACCAGTTACGACTAGTATGGCCACGCCGGTCAGGACCAATGCGCCACCGCCTAATGTTGCGCCGGCGTCTGAAGCGTAGTCGCCAAACGTGCAGGCGGTCGGGGCTTCGGAGTTATTAGAGCAATCTGATTGAGGTTGCAACCAGGCAAAGCAGGCCGACCGTCAAAGACTGCGGTGGCCGCATCATGGTTTGGCCTGCAACGTGTGGCGGACGGCCCACGCTACGGTGTTGCCACCGTCGACGGAAAGTTGATAGGCGAACATGTCTGGCACGGTATCATTGCGCTCTACGCATTGCGTACGGCAACCATTGGTAAAGCTTGGAAGGCAACCCCCTATTACCGGTTGCCATGCAGTACTGTGGCGACATGTTTGGTGCCGCCCTCAATGCTGTTCTTGTCCAAGTGTTGCCGCCAGTCGCACCGGTGGTGGACCCGCGCAGTTTGTTGGAGTTGCTGATCCAAGCGGTGGGCGCGGTGGCGATGCTGGTTGGTGTAACCGTGCTCACCAAGCAGATCATTTATAAACAGTTTGGTGGAGAAAATTATGCAGCGGCGGAGTTTCGCAAAGGCATGCTGCGAGGAGCTTTGTGGCTTTTGCTTGGGCTCGCCATCATGGCGGTGGCGATCGTGTTGAGTCCGCGCTTACGCTAACGACTACAAGCATTCGTCGATGGCGACTTTGTCGGTATCAACATCGGCGCAGTTCGGCACGTTGGCAAATACCTTCGGGCCGACCACTTTGGCCAAGGCACGCGACGCGCGCACTACCGTCATGCGGTGCGTTGAATAATCCGAGTGCATCTGCATGTGCAGGCGGTACTTGTTGAGCATTTCGTCGTGTTTGGCTTTTTCTGCGCCGGTCAGTGGGTGTTTTTTCACGTACGCCAAATATTGCGCTTCAATCCAACCGTGAATGGCCCAGAAGCGAGTGTTCGACAGGTTGGTTTGTGGGTCGCCAACGTTGATTGGTGATTGGCTGTCTTGGAAAACGCCGTGTAGCCAGTTATGGACACCTGCGCCTGGGGTGCGGTCTTGCGCGTAAAAGCGGGTTGCTGAATCGGGCGAGGTTTGGTCAAACGTAATGCGGCTGGAGGTTTGGAGGAATAAACCGAGTTGGTCCATCGAGGTGAATGGGTCGGCATTCACTTTGGCTGCTGCGGCTTGAAACTTGGTTGGGTCGCCGCCTTGGTCGGTGATGTGTTTGATCACTTTGGCGTCGGTGTCCCAGCCTTTGAGCATTTCTTTGATGGTCTTGTAGCCATCTTCGTTGCCAGCAACCACAATGGTGCCCCAGCGTTTTGACAAGTGTTCGATCATCGCGTGGTGCATCACCAAAAACTCGATGCCCGAGTCTTCGTCGCCTTCTTGGATGTTGGCGTAGGTCTCACCCATGCGCTTCAACCAATCGCGGCCTTGTTGGCCCATCGTCCACCAGTGGCGCGACATGTGGAAAACCAAGTGGTAATCGCCCCACTGATATTTTTCGAGGTAGTCGTGCATTTTCTTGGGCACGATGTATTTGATGTTTTTGTTCCAAACCACATTTTGGGTCGCGCCATCAGCTTTACCGTCGCCGCCGTCAACCAAACCTTCTTCGGCCTCGGTCGGTTCGGTCGCGCAGCCAACCAGCGTAGAGGTGGACAGGGCAGCGAGTGAGAACAGGGCAATCGCGAGTTGTTTCTTCATGGCTACATCTAGTGAATTGCAGCTTCTGTGCCATATCTTTGTTGATGTTAACTATCTAAAATATTGAGCATACTAGCTGGCTTCGCGATTGAAGTGGCAGGGGTCCGCGCATCCCTGGCCACTCCAGTGGTCGATCGGGTGGGGCCTTCAGGGTCGGTATCAGCCGATCGCCGCAGGCGGGTGTCAGCCGATCGCCGCAGGCCGCCTAATCGATTAAATACTCAACGCAGCGGTCGTACTCAATGGGGGCCCCAGTCCACAGCGGGGCATTGGTCTGTGCAGTGATGGCGAGCAATGCATTGTTGTGGCGCAGCTTGGCCAGACTACCGGGCGTGCGCTCGGGTTGTGCCGAAACCAAGTGACCGCGTGGGTCGAAAAAACGCCACGCATGAGCGCCGCTGGCGACCGCCGTGTTGTCAGCCTCCACGCGAAAACCACCTTCATGTACCAGCCGATGATGCGTGCCACACAACAGCACCAGGTTACGTAGCGCGGTTGCGCCTCCGTTGATCCAGTGTTCGACATGGTGCCCATCTACAAAGTGCCTATGCGTGCAGCCAGGAAACCGGCATGTGCGATCGCGCAGCAGCAGTGCGCGATTGATTGCGGCCGGAATCGTGCGGGTCTTGCGGCCCACCGACAACGGTTGGCCGGTGTCGTCGACGATGGCCGTTGCCACGCCGGCATCACAGCACAGCCGTCGCGCGGTTGCGGCGGCGAGCGGTTCACCGTCAGCCGTCATTGCAAGATGCGGCGGCGACGCTTCCGCGGAAGCTTGCAGCCCGGCTAGCGGCACCGTCACAATGATCTCAACCGGCGAACGCTGGGGTCGATTGCCGCGCACCCGTTCATGAAAGATCGCCATCACTGCATCAGCGCGCTGCATGGTCAGCGTTATTTTGGGTGCTGCCGCGGACGCTGGTGCCGACGCTTCCGCGGAAGTGTGCGGGTTCTTGGCACCAACACCCGCATGAATTGCGGTCCACACCACCGCTGCTTCATCATTCGTGAGCACCAATTCGATCTTCACCATGCCATCATCCAGCGTGCGTCGAGTCGCCGCGCGTTTAGCAGCAACGTATTCAGCCTTCAACGCAACATTACTCAACACGCCGGCAAACGATCGGCACAATTTGTCCAACCCCGACGCCGGCATGCGTTTGGCGTACTCCACCCAAAGTTGTTCATTGCTTGCCGTTGCTACCCGCGAAATCGCCCGCGCCTTCGAATACGACATTGCTCCGAGTCGCAATTCTTCGTCGACAATGGGCAACTCGCCCAACTTTTTCGC
>JAYWHS010000675.1:0-10559 GCA_043777635.1 Kofleriaceae bacterium
CGGCGAAATGGAAGTGTGGGCGATGGAAGCTTACGGTGCCGCATACGCACTGCAAGAATTCCTCACCGTCAAATCCGACGACGTGGTGGGCCGTACCCGCATGTACGAGTCGATCGTCAAGGGTGAGCATGTGCTCGAAGCCGGCCTACCGGAATCGTTCAACGTGTTGCTCAAGGAACTGCAAGCCCTCTGTTTGGATGTTGAGCTCATTGAAGATCCGTCGGCTCCACGCCGCGCGGACTCCAGTGCGCCAGGCATTCCAGCCGGCCTTGCAGCTCTGGCTCGCGAAGTTGCCGACAAGATGGGCAGCGCAAGCTAAGCTCTCTTCTCGACACAGGGGGCCATCATGCGCCCCCGTATCCTCGGCTCAATCTAGAGCCGAGGTTTTTTACCTCCCCGCGCGGGCCTATGCCGCACTTCGAATCAGACCCTCCGTTCACTTTTTTGAGCTGAACGAACAACGAGAATCACGGAAGCAAAGAGAAAACCATGAAGGATATTTTCAACTTCTTCGAGAAGCCGAAAGACCCACGTTCGTTCAGCGCCATTCGCATCATGCTAGCGTCGCCGGAAAAGATCCGCGAGTGGTCGCACGGTGAAGTTAAAAAGCCTGAAACCATCAACTATCGGACGTTCAAGCCTGAACGCGATGGTTTGTTCTGCGCCAAAATCTTTGGGCCGGTGAAGGACTACGAGTGCAACTGCGGCAAATACAAGCGCATGAAGCACCGTGGTGTTGTTTGCGAAAAATGCGGTGTTGAAGTTATTCAATCCAAAGTTCGTCGCGAGCGCATGGGCCACATCAATTTGGCTACGCCAGTTGCCCACATTTGGTTCTTGAAATCGTTGCCAAGCCGCATCGGCAACTTGCTCGACATCCCGTTGAAGGATCTCGAAAAAGTTCTGTATTGCGAATCGTACATCGTCATCAACCCGAAACAGTCGGGCCTTGAGCGTTGCGAATTGCTCAGCGAAGAACGCTACGGCAAGCTGCTCGACGAAGTTGGCGCTGACGCCTTCGACGCCGGCATGGGTGCTGAGGCGATCCTTGAGATCCTCAAGCAACTCGATATCGTTGCCTTAGCTGAAATTTTGCGCATTGAAATGCGCGACGTTTCGAGCGATGCCAAGCGCAAGAAGATTGCCAAGCGCCTAAAAGTTGTCGAAGCCTTCCGCGAATCGGGCAACAAGCCTGATTGGATGATGCTGTCGGTGATTCCTGTGATTCCACCGGACCTGCGTCCGTTGGTGCCGCTCGACGGCGGCCGCTTCGCCACGTCGGACCTCAACGACTTGTACCGTCGCGTCATCAACCGGAACAATCGTTTGCGCCGGTTGCTAGAGCTCAACGCTCCAGAAATCATCATTCGCAACGAAAAGCGGATGCTGCAAGAAGCCGTTGACGCGCTGTTTGATAACGGCCGCCGCGGTAAGACCATTACCGGTCCAAACAAGCGCCCACTCAAATCGTTGTCCGACATGTTGAAGGGCAAACAAGGCCGCTTCCGCCAAAACTTGCTTGGCAAACGCGTCGACTACTCGGGTCGTTCGGTTATCGTTGTGGGTCCAGAACTCAAGCTGCACCAGTGCGGTTTGCCAAAGAAGATGGCGCTCGAACTCTTCACGCCGTTCATTTACAACAAGCTTGAAGAACGCCACTTGGTCACCACGATCAAGAGCGCAAAGAAGCTGGTTGAAAAAGAGCGTCCAGAAGTTTGGGACATCCTTGAAGAAGTGATCAAGGAACACCCGGTGATGCTCAACCGCGCACCGACGTTGCACCGCCTTGGCATCCAAGCGTTTGAACCAGTGTTGACCGAAGGTAAAGCTATTCAGCTGCACCCGTTGGTTTGCGCGGCTTTCAACGCCGACTTCGACGGTGACCAAATGGCTGTCCACGTGCCGCTTTCGATCGAAGCGCAAATGGAGGCTCGCGTGCTCATGATGAGCACCAACAATATTTTGTCGCCTGCCAACGGCAAGCCGATCATCGTGCCATCGCAAGATATCGTGCTCGGCTTGTACTACATGACGCGTGAGCGTCCGTTCGCCAAGGGCGACTACAAAGACGACAAGAAGACCCGGACTGTCCGTGGTGTATTCTCGTCGATCGATGAAGTCCGCATGGCCTACGACCACCAAGAAGTGCACCTGCAAGCAGCCATCAAGCTGCGACGTGGCGGCGAAATCGTTTCGACCACGGTCGGTCGCGCGTTGCTCCACGAAGTGTGTCCAGCCGAGATTCCATTCGACGCCGTCAATCGCGTCATGGGCAAAAAACAACTCGCCGAGTTGATCGACTTGGTCTATCGCGAATGCGGCCAAAAGGCCACGGTGCTGTTGGCGGACTCGCTGCGCACCATGGGTTACACGTTTGCAACCCGCGCTGGGATTTCGATTTGTCTCGACGACATGGTGATTCCACCGAGCAAAGAAACCTTGCTCGACGAAGCCAAAAAAGACGTTGGCGAAATTGAAGAGCAGTACACCGAAGGTTTGATCACCGACGGCGAGCGTTACAACAAGGTCGTCGACATTTGGGCGCAAGTTGCCGAGTCGATTGCCAAAGACATGATGAAAGAGATTTCGACCGAAGAATTCAAGGATCCGGCCGGTGGCCCGACCAAGAAGGCACCGTCGTTTAACTCGATTTACATCATGGCTGACTCCGGTGCCCGGGGTTCGCAACAACAAATGCGTCAGCTCGCTGGGATGCGGGGCCTCATGGCCAAGCCATCCGGCGAAATCATTGAAACTCCAATCACCACGAACTTCCGCGAAGGTTTGTCGGTATTGCAGTACTTCATTTCGACGCACGGCGCTCGTAAGGGCCTCGCGGATACCGCACTCAAGACCGCTAACTCTGGTTACTTGACACGTCGCCTCGTCGACGTTGCGCAAGACACCACGATTTCGGAAATCGATTGCGGCACACGTCAAGGCATGGAAATGATGCCGCTCATCGAAGGTGGCGAAATTATCGAACGCCTCGGTGACCGGATCCTCGGCCGCGTGGCTTTGGAAGACTGCGTTGACCCTTACACCGGCGAAGTGCTGGTGCCTGCGGGCGGCGAAGTGACCGAAGACATGGTCAAGGTTATCGACAACGCCGGCGTTGACCGCGTCAAGATTCGTTCGGTACTGGCTTGCGAAAGCCGCCGCGGGATTTGCTCGCTGTGCTACGGCCGCGATTTGGCCCGTGGTCACATGGTTAACATCGGTGAAGCGGTCGGCGTTATTGCTGCCCAATCCATTGGTGAACCAGGTACCCAGCTCACGATGCGGACCTTCCACATTGGTGGTTCGGCTTCGATTCGCACCGAGCAATCGTCACTTGACGCCCGTAACGACGGTACCGTCAAGATGAACAACGTCACGGTTGTGAAGCGCAAAGATCACTGGGTGGTCATGAACCGCCAAGGCGAACTTGTGCTGGTTGACGAAATTGGTCGTGAGCGTGAACGCTACGGCCTGCAATACGGCGCTCGCTTGATGGTTAAAGACGGCGACCGCATCAAGGGCGGTACGTTGATGGCCGAGTGGGACCCGTTCGCGATGCCAATCGTGACCGAAGTCAGTGGCTACGTGAAGTTCGGCGACATCGTTGACCAAGTCACGATGCAAGACGCTATTGACGAAGTAACCGGCTTGTCACGGAAAACGATTGTTGAGTCGAAAGCTCAAGAATCGCGCCCACGGATCACCATCAAAGACGCCGACGGCAATACGCTCAAGGTGCCAGGTGGCGATAACGAAGCGCGGTACTTCTTGCCAGTTGGCTCGAACATCCTCGTCAACGATGGTGATCACATCGAAGCTGGTGAAGTCGTTGCGAAAATTTCGCGCGAAACCACCAAGACCAAGGACATCACCGGTGGTCTGCCACGGGTTGCTGAATTGTTCGAAGCTCGTAAACCAAAAGATCACGCAATCATCTGTGAAATCGATGGCGTCGTGAACTTTGGTAAAGACACCAAGGGCAAACGTAAAGTGGTCGTGGTGCCAGACGTTGGTGACCCAGCTGAATACTTGATTCCAAAAGGCAAGCACATGGCCATCCGCGAGGGTGACCGGGTGCGCGCTGGCGAAGCGTTGATGGACGGTCCGGCTAATCCGCACGACATTCTGCGCGTGTTGGGTGAACGGGCACTTGCCAAATACCTCGTCGACGAAATCCAAGAAGTTTATCGTCTGCAAGGCGTTCGTATCAACGACAAGCACATCGAGACCATTGTTCGTCAAATGTTGCGTCGCGTAGCGGTTGTAAACCCTGGCGACACCAACTTCTTGGTCGACGAAAACGTTGAGAAGTACTTGTTCGAAGAAGAAAACGAACGCGTCATCGTCGCTGGTGGCCAACCTGCGAAGGGCGAAGCGCTGCTTTTGGGTATCACCAAAGCGTCGCTGTCGACTGAGTCGTTCATCTCGGCATCGTCGTTCCAAGAAACCACCAAGGTACTCACCGAAGCCTCGATCAACGGCAAAGTGGACTACCTGCGCGGCCTCAAGGAAAACGTCATCATGGGTCGTTTGATTCCAGCCGGTACCGGCCTGGGCGCATACAAACGCCTCACGGTTGATGTTCATCACGAAGTTGACCAAGACGACGACGCAGACGCTGCACACGACGACGTCGGCTAACATCATTCAACGGCGGTCACCGAGTCGGTGGCCGCCCGCGAATTACCCTGCGTACGGGAGCTTTTGAAGCTCGCCGTATTTGTGGGTGTTTCCTGGCACGGTGGAGCAAAACCCATGAAATCGTCAAAGAAGTTAGCTGAAGTCGGCGTCACTATTCCGTTCGACAAGTTTTGGGCGTGGCTCGCAGGCCACTCGAACTGCGTGTTACGGGCCGGGACGCCTGAAGTCGTGCTGCTTGACCAGGATGATTTTCACTGGATGCTGCGTTCTGAAGACGAGCACACATGTGTCGTACAGTTGTGTCGAGCCAAAGACTTGGTTGCGGAGCTGCTGTTATTTCCGGCTGAAGTTGCCTATGTGCAATTCGAAACTGGCGAGGCCGAAGGTGAGTTTTTGTTCGAATGCGTGGTTGAGTCGGAGCGGTCGCGTGAAGTGGCGTATCATTTCGTGCTGTCGCACGAGTACGACGGCGCTGAACATCGTCGCGAAGATAAGTGGACACATTAAACATGGCGCGGCGGCGCGCTAGCCGTCTCGACCGCAGCTCAAGCTTGCGGTCAGCAGCGAGCGGCGTGGGGCTCGCTACAGTTGGTGTCGATAGTGGCCACGCTCGACGCATTGTGC
Source organism: Kofleriaceae bacterium (assembly GCA_043777635.1). Classification (GTDB taxonomy): domain Bacteria; phylum Myxococcota_A; class Polyangia; order Haliangiales; family Haliangiaceae; genus JABFXX01. The sequence goes on from JAYWHS010000675.1 coordinate 5,266, forward strand.
CCAAGCCGGGTGTAGTTCAGTTGAGGTCGGCGTGACATCCTCGACCACATGGACCACGCTTGCGGTGCTCGACTGGACTACCAAACGTTTTGTTGAGGCTAAGATCGAAGGCGCGCGGCTCGAAGCGCAGGTGATTGTTGCGCACGCACTGCAATGCACGCGCATTGCGTTGTATACCCACTTCGATAAGCCTTTGTCAGATGAGGAGTTGGCGGCCTGTCGCGGGTTGATTAAGCGTCGGCTGGCTGGCGAGCCGCTCGCGTACGTCGTCGGCAACCAGGAGTTTTGGGGGCTGACACTCACCGTGTCGCCGGCGGTGTTGGTGCCACGTAATGATACCGAGACGGTAGTCGAGCGCGTTCTCAAAATTGTGGCCCGCGATTGTCCGGTACGAATCTTGGAATTGTGTACGGGGTCCGGGGCAATTGCGGCGGCGCTCGCCAAAGAGTTACCGCTAGCAACCATTATCGCTACGGAAATTTCGCCGCAAGCCCGCGATGTGGCGGTGGCAAACATTGCGGCATTGGGATTTGCCGATCGCGTGCAGGTGCTGCTCACCGACTTGTGGCCACCCTCAACCGATGGCGCTTTAGCGCGCTACGACCTTCTAGTTTCCAATCCGCCGTACATTCGCACTGCTGAAATCGCCGGGTTGTCGGCCGAAGTTCAACGCGAGCCGACGCTGGCCCTTGATGGTGGGGTTGATGGGCTCGATTTCTATCGACGGATTGCGACGCAAGCGGCGCAGTTCCTTGACGCTGGTGCAGCGGTCTTGGTCGAACATGGCTTCGATCAAGCGGTGGACGTTGCCGCAATTTTCATTTCGGCAGGTTTCCACGACGTCGCTTTGCACTACGACCTGGCCAAGCAGCCGCGAGTTACCAGCGCGGTGGTGGCAGCGAAATCGTAAGGTAACTGCGCACGTATAAAGAGCGTTATGGTTCGATGAAATCGAGCGGGTTGTTTTGTCGCTGGTAACGTTCAACTGGCGTAACGGAGCGGTGGGGTTGATTTACGGCGGCTGATGGCTCGATTGGTTCGGGTTGCAGGCCGTCGGCGCAATTGTCAAAACGTAGTTCTAGCGAGCGTGGGTTGTGAGGGTTCACAACATGGGCGGTGCCGCATTGGGCTTGCTCCATGGGTGTGTGCAACTCGCTAGGTTGATGCAGCTGGTTGCTGGTTGGTTCGCCGCGAGCAGGGCCCGCGCTCCAATGACATTGCGACACGTTAGTTTCGGGTTGCATCATACGCGCAACTAGTAAAGTGCCGATTAAACCGAGGCCGGCGACCACCTGTAACGCGATTACCGCGCGCAGCGATTTTTCAACCGGGTGGTGGGTGATGACCTGACGACGCAGGGGCGGAACGTGCGGCTCGCTCATGTGTAGATGCTACCAGACTGGTTCGGCGCACCAGCGTCAAAGTTCGTCAAGTGCGATCTTTCTTGGTGTGTGATGATGTAGTTCGCGACAGATACAGCACGCGGCTGAACGCAAGTGCTAGAATGTCGCAGTGGCGGACGACAAAAAAACACAAATGGGAACTCCTGCGGCGCGAGCAACTGGGGCGCGTGCGGCAGTAACGCCGACATCTACGCCAGCGCCAGCGACGTCGTCAGACCCGCCAATGAATAACGCCGTTGCCCTCGATAGCTCAACGCAGAATGCAGCGCAGAGCGCGGTTGCTGCGGTGACGTCCTATTTAGCGCCGGTCGAAGATCCGTTGATTGGTCGCATTATGGCCGAGCGCTATCTAGTGGAAAAGAAATTGGGCGAAGGCGGGATGGGTGCAGTGTATCGCGCGACCCATCGGTTGCTTGAGAAAAAAGTTGCACTCAAGGTTTTGCACGGCGAATTTGCGCGCAAGCCTGATTTGGTCGAACGGTTTATTCAAGAGGCCAAGTCGGCATCGCGGATTCGCCACGAAAACGTGATCGATATTAGTGACTTCGGTGTGACTAGCGACGGCCAAGTGTTTTTCGCCATGGAGTTGCTGAAAGGTCACGACTTACACGAGGAAATTGCCAAAGCGCGTAACGCCGGCGAGCTGCTGCCATGGTCACGGTCGCGGCCGATATTTTTGCAAATTTGCGCAGCGTTGATCGCAGCGCATGGTCACGGCATTATTCACCGCGATTTAAAACCCGAAAACATCTACTTGGTAGATTTTCTCGGCCAACCGGACTTCGTCAAGCTGCTCGATTTTGGGATCGCCAAGATGACCGAAGTTGCCGAAGGCGATCGTAAATTGACTCGGACCGGGATGTTGTTTGGCACCCCTGAGTACATGTCGCCGGAGCAAGCGCGCGGCGAAGTTGCCGATGTGCGCGTCGACGTTTACGCGATGGCCTGTATCTTGTTCCAGCTTATTACCGGCAGGGTACCGTTTGAAGCTGACAATTTTATGAGCGTGTTGACGTTGCATCTGATGGAACCGCCGCCGCAAATTCCGTTAGCGACCCTCGATGCCGTTGGCGCTCCGTATGAACTAGCCGCGATTATCACCAAAGGGCTAGAAAAAGATCGCAACGATCGTTGGCAGACGATTGCCGACTTCGCGTCGGCTATTCGCGCGCTGCATGGCGATGAAGCAATGCCTGGGCACAACGCGGCGCAACGACCAGGCCGGGCCACGGGCGCACAGGCCTCGGTTGCAATGCCCGCGCAGAGCGCAACGGGAACCAAGCCCGGCGACCGATGGACTGGATCTGTCCGGGTTTCGGACGAACCGGCACCGGCCACTGGCGCTAGCAAGCGGTCCAAAGCGCCGCTGTTCGCAGCGGTTGCGGTGGTGGTTGCGGCCGGTGGGGTCGGTGCGTATTTCGCGACACGACCTAAGGCTGTCGGAGCGCCACCTATGGGCGCATCGGGCAGTGCGTTGGCGATCGCCAGCGGTGCAGCCATTGATGCAGCGCCGCAGCAGCTTGGCAGTGGTTCGGCTACGGTCTACGTCGCCGTTGAAAATCCACTGCCACGCATTCCAGCGTCGGTGCAAGTTGCGATTGTTAGCGTGCCCAAGGGTGCGACAATTTTTGATGAAAAAGGCGTGCAAGTCATAAAGGCCGCGCCGGGTTCGACGTCGATGATCGGTGATGCAACGCCGCGGGTTCTGGTGGCCAAACTCAAAGGCTACAAAGACTATTTCTTTGAAGTTGCGCGTGATCGCAACGACAACTACGAAGTCAAATTGGAACGAGGATCAGGTAAATCGGTGGGCATCGCCGTTACTCGGCCAGGCAACCCTCCGGTTGCAGCTGGCTCGGGTATTGGTTCGGGTGCGATGGTGCAAGCCAATGGTAGCGCTACTGTGAAGGATCCTAGTCCAGCGCTTGGTTCGGGTACCGAGCCGACCAAAGATCCTAAAGATGTGCCGTTGGTCAAAGACCCTAAAGATCCTAAAGATCCACGTAACGGCACCACGGTGCCCGACGACCCAGATCTGCCAGTGCCGCTCAAGCCGTTCGGCGCTGGCGGAGGTAGTGGGACCTGATGCAATCGTCCTCGGGTATTGCGCCACTTTCGTCGGCCCAGATTGCGTATGACACGTTTGGCAGTGGGCCAGCAGTGTTGTTGATTATGGGCATCGGCGCGCAACGGCTGTTTTGGGATGAGCGCTTGTGTCAGCGCATCGCAGCGTTGGGGTTTCGGGTGATTCGATTTGATCATCGCGATATTGGCGAATCGAGCCATAGCGCGGCCCAAGCCAATGATCTGGACTCGCCACTCAAAGCCTTAGGTAAGCGTCTAGTGGGTGCGCCAATACGCGGCCCTTATTCGTTGTCGGATATGGCTGGTGATTGCGCTGAGCTGCTGAGTTTTCTTGGCGAGGCCAAAGCTCATATCGTTGGGATTTCGATGGGCGGCATGGTTGCGCAGCATCTGGCGCTGGAGATTCCGGAGGTCGTTGCGTCATTGACGTTGATTATGACAACGCCTGGATCGCGGCGATTTTTGCCCCAGCCACGCGCGATCAAAGCGTTGTTGGGCCGCCGCGCTAACAGCGAAGCTGAGGCAATCGCGCTGCGCTTGAGCACGTTCGATATCATTGGTAGCCCCGCCTATCCGATGGAACGTGAGCGCTTGACGGCAATTATTACCCAAGCGTATCGCCGCGATTCGTCGGTGCGTGGCTTTCTTAATCATTTTGCTGCGACGTTGAAGTCCGGTGACCGGACAGCCAAATTGGCCAACGTGGCGGCGCCGACCCTAGTGATTCATGGCACGGCAGATCCGCTGATGCCGGTGTCAGCTGGGCGTGAATTGGCGCGCTTGATCCCGGGCGCGCAGTGGTTGCCGATTGCAGGTATGGGCCACGATTTTGGTGAAGCATTGTGGCCGTTTATGGTCCCGGCGATGCACCAGCTGTGGAACCGCGCAGCGCCGTAACGTTACGTCGTGGACGGTTTGATGCAGGCGGGCAGGGCCAAGAACGCTACGTTTGCGCTGCAACCGCAGATGCTAAGGCTGGCCAATGCGCAGACGGTATTACCGTGCCCGGCGCGACGCTGCGCAGGACATGCGTAAGCTGCAAATCGCGACACACTGCGGTACCGGTACGCTGGGCTGTGTGCACCGCAAGGCGGGCGGCAGCATCGCGACGGTGCCAAACTAGCACGGGGCTTGTCATCGTGGCGGCGTGCCACGCAATCGCCACGGCGTGCTCTTGGTCGTAACAAACCAAGGTGGGCACATACGTAGCTTGGCCTGCAATGCGGCGCAGCGCTTGGCGGATGGCAGGTGACACGGCAGCTTCGTGCTGCTCACGTTCAACCTCAGGTTTCGTCATGCGCTGCGCAGCGTAGATCTGCCAGCTGCGCCACAGCAGGTGCAGGGTGCCGATGGCGAGCAGTATCGTCACCAGTGTGATTACCAGGGCTCGACTGCACACCGTGAGCACGGTCGACGTTGACGCCATTTGCAAAGATGCTGCGAGTACAGGTGCGCTGCGCCATACCCACGCGACCAACACCAACAAACTCGCCGCCGCAGCGATCGTCCAACCAGCGCAGGCGACAGCGCGACGACCCATATCGAGGGGCATCACTGCGGCATTAGGTACCGTGCGACGCGGTTGCCAACCGCTACGCACCATCATGAGATGCATCAGCAATGCGCCGATGGCAGCCGCACAAACGATGATGCCACCCAACGAAAGTAACTCGCCGAGCCGTTGCTGCCCGACGGTGGCGAGCCCCGCCAGAAGCGCGCCATTGGCCGCCGTAGCAACGGTGTGATCGGTCGCATGAACTGCGGCTAGGTTGGCAGCTTGGCCCACACCGCTGACGACCATCGCAT
>JAYWHS010000676.1:0-10552 GCA_043777635.1 Kofleriaceae bacterium
GTGATGCTAGCTGGCCTCGCCGCAATCACCGGACTCACGGTGTTGTCGGTGAAACGTTCACTTGGTGCAACCACGCAACAGCGCGCCCACGCTCAAGCGGTGAACGCTGCGGAATCCGGCCTCAGCGTCGCGTCGAAATTTTTGCGCGACAAATTCACCTTGCATCCTGCCACCAAATTCACACCAGAACTCAACGATGCAACAGCCTGGAATGGTGTGTACGGCGCTGGTAAAAGCGCGGGCGTGTTAGCTGACTACCCGTTTGGTGATTCGCGGTTTGGTTACGATATCGAGTACCGCAACAATGCCACTGACCCAGGTGGGCCGTTGCTTGATACCGACGGTGCAATTGTTATCTCGGTGACCGGTTGCACCGGGGCCAAAGCCGCAAACGGTAAGGCGTGTTTGAATCCGGGCGGTGCCTTGGCCCGCATTGAAGTTGAAGTTGTCGTCGCTGGTGGCTCAACCAGTAACGCTGGCGCAGGCTACGCGCAGCAAAACCAAAACGAACTCGGCACCGGCGTGTTGCAGTCGAATATTCAACTGACCGGCCAAGTCACCACGGTGTTGCCACAGTGATTGCGCGCAATCTTGGCAACGCCGCGCACGGTAACAACGGCGTTGTGATGCGACAGCGCGGTTTTACCCTCATAGAAATTCTAGTAACCCTCGCTGTGACCACGTTCGCGCTGCTTGGCTTAATGAGCACGATTCGGGTATCGAGCAAAGCCAGCAAAGATGCTGCGCGCGCCAATGAAGCTATCGGCTTGGCGGAAGGTATGGCGGAAATAATTCGCGGCATGTCGGTTTCGCAGTTTGAAACCACGCCGTGGGCACATCAACTTGATGCTCGGTTGCCCAACGAACCGGCGAGCAATTGCGATCACACGGGCTTGCCCTACGGACCGATCAACAACGCTACTTTCACCGGCATACCGCAATCATGGGTGCCTGGCGGCAATGGCGGCGGTTGCGACGATATCAATTGGAAAGAGTGGCATGAAGGTGCCGTGCGAGGCGCGACCGGCGTTGAATTCCGTCGCGGCGTACGTTACGCACTCATCGACGCTGAGTTGGTTTGGATTCAAGTAATCGTTGAATGGACCAACGACGGTGCATTGGCCGGTACTGCCAACGGTCGCTACGATCGGTCGCTCACGATTGAGTTGGTCCGCTCACGGTTGGAGTTGCCACGATGAAACTGGTTGGTTGTTTGCGCGTCATTGACCTGGCTGCTCTACCCAATGGCCGTGGCTTGCAAGCTCGGCAATTTCAACGCGGCTTAACCCTGTTGGAACTTGTAGTTGCCATGGGGCTAGCGGTGCTGGTCATGACCATGGTTTTCGGCATTCACTATCAAACGTCGCAGGCGCTGCGCGGCATCGCCAAATCATCGGAGCACACCGATGGCTTGGTCGCCGCACGCGAACTTATCGGCGGCGACGTTCGCACTGCTGGCAGCTACCTACCTACGCAGGGGCTGCGGGTGTCGCGGCAACTTGGCGGTGCTAGTTCTCCCAATCTCAGCAAATTTGTCAAATGCCAACCCGGCGTCGCGGCTGGCATCCCGACCGGCTTGTGCGAGCCGCTGTTAACATCTACCTATAATATGTTGGGTGTCGTCAGCATTCGCAACGGTTCAGCAAACCTAACGGACTCGGCAGACCAAATTCTCACGTTGCGCGGCGTCGGGGAGCCGGTTGCCGGTTATCCGACTACCTCCGCGAACACACCGTTGGTTTTTCAAGATGCAACGCGTGCCGCAAAACTCGCATCAGCTGAAATGATCGCGGTGGTAGCTGCCGACGGTGATGTTGGGTGTTTGATCAAGCCTGGGGTAATTGGCAGTGCCAACAGTCTGATTCTGGTTACGAATCCTGCGAACTATAATGCAGCAACCGCAGTGAGCCTGACCTGGAATACTGCCAATGAGAACCTCGGCCTGATTATGCCGAATCAGATTTGCCCTTGGACTCAGCCGTCGGTGCAAGTTATTGCCGTAGAAGTCACCGGCTATTCCATCCGCGTTAACGATCGTTATTTGCAACGCATTTCAACCTGGACCCAAGCCATGAGCGGCGTCGGGGAAGAATCGATCGGCGCCGATTTTACCAATCTTCAATTCGCTGCGCGCTACTACGAATTGAGCGACAACACCGAAGACGCCGATGTTGATGGCGATACTCATCGTGATTGGTATGGCGCGAATCAGCAAGGCACCGCGAATTCGCTTACCGACCTGCGCACGACCAATGGTGGTGCTGGTCGACCGGCCGACGGTATCCCAATTGCGATCGGAGTCACCATCGAACGTCGTTCGACCAAGATTGCGGGTGTCAACTCAACAGCGACGCCCATCCTTTCCCGCGTCAGACCGGCAAACACGCCGGGGCAACTGTTTAATAATCCTTATGGCGATTTCGCATCGGTTAATCTCACTACCACCGGCTTGGTTCGCTACACCTCGGAGCGCAACGTCGCGGTGTTCCTCGATCCGGACCGTAACGGCCAAAACGATGGCTTGCCATATATCTATCAAGCAACATCGTCAGTGGTGGCCATGCGAAACTCAGGCGGTGCGTTGTGAAGCGTATGCAACACCGTGGGTTCACGCTCACCGAGCTGATGGTCACCATCGCCCTGGTCGGAATTCTCGTCGCACTAGCGATGCCTAATCTTAAAGTCAGCGCCGACAGCGATGGTGTCGCGCGATCGATAAGTTCGGTGATCGGCGAAGGTGCGCGTTTGGCGGTGAGCCGGGGGCCCGTCGCTGATGGTTCAAACCCGATCCGAATTCAAATCGAAACTGGCACCGTAAATCGCATCAGCATTTGGCGGCGTGGCGTGAATGCCGCGACCGAAGATTTAGTTTCGTATTTGAATTTTTCTAAAAAAGTGGAAGTTGCTGGCGTGGTAATGCTGGCTGAACTCAACACCAATCTTAGTGGCGCAGTGACGACGCCGGCGTCGGTGTCGATCGAATGCACCGCTGGTGGCCTGTGTCAACCCATCACGTTATTGGTTCGTGAGCGAACCAATCCACGGAATTTCTATCGCGTGGTAATGATGCGAATTGCTGGTTCGCCAGAGGTCGTGAAAGCTAAAACCTCGGCGTGGAATATCTGAACTCGGACCTTCGCTGGTTTCACTGGTTATGAGCTGCCGTGCCGCCAACGCAGGCGGTGGCCCGCTTATTCACCCGGTCGTACTTTCGTTAGCGTCGAGTTGTCGCTCGAAATCATGTAACAGCTATGAATGCCATCGCCATCCATGTCACACATGGCTAGCGCATAGTAAAAATTCATCGGCGGTGGGTCGTACGAAATGTTACACGCAGCGAGTTCTGCGTCGCCGAGGTTGCCGGCACCTTCACTGGCATCGCCAGCGCGAGTGAAGTAAATGCATCGGCCTTTGTCGTTGGGCGGCTCGATCCGAAGGTCGGTCCAGGTGCCCGTTGGTACCGTGAACGGACGGTTGTTTTTGTCGAGTAGCCCTGGTGCCACCGGTAGCCATTGCAGCGTCGATTGATAACCAGGGTGAGTCTGAGCGTAGGCTTCTTGCTTGTTGCCAATCTCAACCAGAAACGGCATGACTTCCGATTCGGCGCGCGCCTTTTTTGATTCCCCTGAAAAGGCCGGAATGGCGATGGCGGCGAGGACGGCGATGAGGGCCACGACGATCATCATTTCGAGCAACGTAAAGCCAGCTTGCGGTGACGAAGTGCGCATGCCACCACCGTACTCCAAATTTAGTCACACTGTCGATGGATTGTCGTCGAGGAACACGCTTGGGTGGTGACGAACGCAGTGCATGTCAGGGTGAGGAAGTAACGCTGGTTGACGGCGATGTAGGTGTCTTACTTCCGTCGAAGATCTGCAAAATGCGAGATGAATTGCGTTGCTTCACTGGGTGAATCAGGCCAAAATTAAGCCGGGGTATTCTACATGAATCGAACTACGTTTTTCACTGGCTGCACAACGACGAGCTTGATTGTCGCGAGCAAAAGAGTAACTGGCGTTGTGGGCGTCGCGTCGGTCATGGCGTTGATCCTCAACGGAGGACTCACGATCAACGCAGCGCACGCACAACCGTCGTGCCCAACCGATTCGCCGCAAACCACGGAGAATCCGACGAGCTTGCAATCGTACGCAGGTGCCAATGCCGACGGTGTTACCTGGAACGCGCAATCGGCGGTTTTGCAAAACCGTAAAGAAGGCGGCAACTTTTCGTTCACCAGCCAAACCATTGTTGGCAATCCGTATTACATGTGTACGGCCGATTTTACCGGTGATGGCTTCCCTGACATCGCAACGTTGCGGTCGGTGAACAGCGCCTGGCTCGACCACACTGGGTTGATACTTTACCGAAACGACACCAAAATTAATCAGACCCCGCCGTTTTCAGTACTTAAGCCGCCACCCGACTGGACCAATCCTGGGTACGTGACGGTCCCATTATTCACGCCGCTGGATAGAACCGGTGTCGCTGGCGGTACTGCTGGACCGATCGACAACACAGGCAAGCCTAACTACGGCGGTCCGTGGAATAACATTGAAATGGAACATGGCTCGGCTGTGTTGGGCTGCGGCGACGTCAATGGCGACAACAAAGCGGACATTGTGCTGATCGCCAACACCTACGAGTACTACACCTCGCAACCGAACTATTACCGCGCCGACGTATTTTTGGGCAACGGCAACGGTACGTTTCAACCTAAGTACAATTTGGTGACCTCGTCGCAAACTAACAATATGTTCAAAGGCATGTGGGGCGACGGCGTCGCACTTATCTACGACGAAAATGGCGACGGTCGAAACGATATCATTTTAGCGTCATCGGGCGAAACTGTTAACAAACTACCAAGTGGTGCGTATGACAAAAACTTCGGCGTCGTTCGTTCGTATCGTAACCTAGGTGGCACTCAGCCAAAGTTTGCGGCTGGTCAAGTGCTGATCGCTGACCCGCTCACGCAGCGGACCTTAAGTCGGGATAACCGCGGATTCCAAAGTGTCGCTTTTGGCGATTTCAACGCGGATGGTATCAAAGACATCGCGGCGAATGGCATCCGCGATTCGCGGGTGTTTATACACTATGGTTTGCAAGGCGGTGGCTTCGCCGCCAACGCGTCGCTCATTCTTGATGCGCCGTCAGGGGTGTGGAACAAAACCGGTGGCCAGTCATTGATGGTCACTGATTTTAATCTCGATGGGCGCGACGATGTCGTTACCTCAACCGATTTTTATCGAACCAGTCCGCTACAGCCTGCGCGCTATCTCCATTGGCGCAACGCCGGTCCGCCAAACTTTTTCAACACGACAAATGTCACTAACTCGGAAGTTTTGGCGGGACTCGCCCAAAGCAATGGGCAAATTGACTCGGACACGGCGTTCTGGTTTGACTACGATCAAGATCCTGATCACACCCCGGATTTGTGCATCGCTGATGGTTCGGAAGCTGTCAAGGTTGGCATTTTTGCCAACCGCGTACAAACCACGTACGTGCAATGCGGTGACGTGTATTCTGACCCCATCCCGCTAGGGAATTTGGCCAACACCGATATCGTAATCACCGGTGCGCGGATCACGCCTACGTGGACGATTCCAACCGGCACCTCGATCACCTTGTTCGGCACTAATGAAGATCCTGCCAACTGGCAACAGGCTTCGCTGTGCCCAGGTAGTTCAACCGACTACTGTGTGAACTTTCCAAAGCCCGTCGGTCGTACGCTACGTTGGAAAACCCGGATGTGTTCGAACGCCGCGCGCACTGTGACCCCAACGATTGCGGGCATGAAGTTGAAATTCACGTATGAGAAAGTTGAACTTCACTTTCGTGCGGGCGCGGTGTCGGACACCGGGGCCGTCTATGTTGGCGCATTCCGTCAACCGGGCGAACGCGGCGACTTGTTCGGCATGTCGACCTCGCTCAACACCACCTATTTCAATTTGGCAACACGGCTCGATGTCCCAACCGTCACACGCAAGCTCTACACCACCAAAGTTGATGGTAAATCGCGCTTAGATTTTGATACTTCGCAGAGCGCTGGCGCTGAGTTCATCTCGGCGTTGGGCGTGACAACCTCAGCGGAAGCGACGGCGGTCGTCAATTGGTGGAAAGGTTTTCGCTTCGGCAATGCCGACCACCGCTTGGGTGCAATTGTTGAATCCACGCCGGCAGTCCTGGGCCCGCCGACGCGGCCGTATTATTACGATGGGTTGACCTCCGACGCGGCGACGCGGAGTTCCATCGACGCGTTTGTTACGCAGCGAGCGGACCGGCCTAAGCTAGTGTTGGTCGGCTCGAAAGATGGTGCATTGCATGCGATCAACACTGACCCACCAGAGATTCCATGCTTGACCTCGGCCTTCAGTGGCAGCGAAGCGTGGTCGTTCATTCCGCAGCGGGTCGCTAATGGCTTTTCGGCTGACAAAAACTTGGCTACGGCATCGAGTTTCGTCGATGGCGCAGTGACCCTCGCGGACGTCAAGATCTCAGGCGCCTACCGCACCGTTGCAGTGTTTGGTTTGGGCAACGGCGGCCGTAGCATCAGCGCACTCGATATTACCGACACGGTTGTCAACACTCGGAGCGGCACCTGCGTGGCATCGCAAACGGTGAGCGGTCCTGTGCCGTTGTGGGAGTACGCCTCGGCTGACTTTGGCTTGACGCGGTCTAAACCAATCGTGGCGCGAGTCAAACAAAATGGCGCCGAGAAGTTCATTGCGGTTGTGGCGAGCGGCGTTGACCCGACCAACGCGGCTGCGCCGTGGAGCAAAGGCCGTGACGTAGAAGCGCTCGATATCGAGACCGGCGCGCGCGTTTGGAAGTTCCGCGCCAAATGCCCGGTCACCACGGACTTGGTGGCATCACCAGTTTTAGCCACAGGCGGGTTTGTTACCGAAGTCATGTTCGGCGACTACTGCGGCAATGTGTATCGGGTACCGGCAAACACGGTAAATCTGAGTGGCTGGGTAACTGGCGCAGGTTCGCTCACCGTGGCAACCAACTCGGATTCAACCCCAATCAAAGCTATCTTCCACGTCGGTGGCACAGCCGGCATTCCAGCTGGCGAAGATCGGCCGATTTTTGGTACGTTGGCGGTTCGGCAACGCGTCGCTACTGACACCTCGGTTTCTATCTATCTGGGCACTGGCGGTTTTGAAAGCTTCGATCCATCGAAGCAAAATGCATTTATTGAAATTGACAGTGCCGACGGTTTGGTTCGTGGTTCCATCCAGGGCACGTGTTCGGCTGGGCGATGCGATAAGTTCTATGGCGGCATCGTAGTGACGCCGACCCAAGTGTTTTTGACCCGCGCGCGTGATGCGGTGGCTGGCACCGGCACGTGTGACCGTGGCTCCGCTCAAATTGCGTCGGTCGATTTGAATCTGGCCAATGTCACGGTGGTTGCTAGCTTCACGTCGTCGATTCAGTCGGCGGTGTTTGGATCGTCGGATGGAATTTACGCGACCGACTTAGGTGGTGAGGTGATTCGTGTCCACGCGCAAAATATCGGTGGTACCAATGGTGGCGGTGGCGGCGGTTCAACCACGGGCGCGATTTCGCTCAAGCGACGCAACTGGCGCCAGGTTTTCTAACGGATACTCCTTCCGCTGCCTGTACACACCGAAGTTGGCAGCTTCGGTGTTTTGCTTTTTGGGCACAGGCGGCGGGGCACAACAACGACCTAATGATGTCGGATTCTATCGGATGTTTTTGGGGGTATTGGATTGTGGTGATGTAGCTGTTGGCCCCAACAACAAATTGAGATCCCGGGGTCAACCGTTACCTGAACAGATGGGGCTGTGCCAAGTCGGCTCAGCGACTACTGCCTACATATGTTCACGCATCAGTCTGCTGTCCTGGCTACTGGGTTAGCCGGCGACCACATGGGCTGCTTGAGACCCACCCGTGTGGGTGCAACTACTGAAAATCAGTTAGCCGATCACTTTTGCTGCCTTGGCCTATCTCGTGCAATGGTACCGTCTATGCGAGCCATTCATCCATTCAAAAAGCTTTTGGGGCTGTCCCTGATCGCCGTCCTGGCCGGGAGTGCCTGCGGCGACGATGAGCGCGAAGTCATCATTATGTACGACCAGAGCACGGCTCGGGTGTTGTTACAGTTTGAAAACCAGTCGCTGTCGGATTCTGAGCAAGTCTACATCCGCACCCGGCGCGGCAAATATGACCAACTCGATTGCACCAAGTTGGCGACCGAAGTTCAAGCCTCAGCTGACCTCGCAGAAAACGTATTGTACGGCCCCGTGGTCAACAGCGATTTGACCGACCAATTCTACGCTGACCCACTATGGGCAACGTCGCCAACCCCTGAAATGCTGGCGCAGATCCCACTTGGCACGGACTCGATCATTGACGTTTGCATCATGGACGGCGCCAAGATCACGTACCAAAAGGAAATGGACCTGTTTGCAGCGTGGGATAACGCGCGGCAAGAGGGCGTTGGAGGCAAAGCTGACGACCTATCGGGTGAAACCGCCATTAACAGCGTAACCAAGTACGCTGAGCGCTGCGTCGCCGAATTGGGCGAAATCCCATTCTTCAAAAAGCTCGCCGAAGGCAAATACGAAACTTACGACTGCCTCAACTCGACGCCAATCCCAATGACCGTGACCGCCAACGGTTCGGTGGCCAATCCGCAAACCAACGTCGATAAGTGCGACCAACCACAGTACATCTACTCGCTGTGTGAAGCCGGCCCACGCGTGGCCAGCCGCATCAACGACGAAGGCACCCGCTGGGTGTTATTGTGCCGCAAGAGCGAAGGCGGTTACACGTCGAATCAATACAATGACATCGCGATGGTCGGGAATAACCCGTTCACTGGCAAAACCTGCTTTTTTCAAAACGCGCTGTACAACAAAAAAGACGGTGGTAAGATTCCCCATCCAGGCGACCTGACCCAATCGGCCAACTTATGGCAAGGCGTGCAAGGCGGCATGGGCGGCACCTCGAACATCGAGTGCCAACGCTGCCACACTGGCAAAGCTTTCATTCACTCGCCTTGGATCGACGGCGCTAAAGACCCACAAGGTCGCTCGATTGTTCCGAAAATCGGCGAAGATCCAGATTATCCGACGGGTGCGAATGACACTCCATATGCATTGGTGAACTTCAAAGGCCAAGGCTGGAAAATCCCACAACGCGCCACCGGGCCAAAAGTTGCGGCGTGTACTCGCTGCCACAACGTTGGAGCCGAAGGCACCTGGGTCACTGATTACTACAACCGCATGCTCGGCACCGACACTGCGTGGAACAGCATCACCACTGATGAATATCTCAAAGCGTCGCACAAATTCTGGATGCCAACCGACGCTTCGTTCGCCAACGATACCGACTTCGCGGCTTCGGCCTACGGCCAAGCGCTCACGGTGCTCAAAAACTGTGGTTCGAACTCGGCTGACTGCGCTCCTAAAAACGTGATCACCACCTTGGGTGGCGACGTCGAAGTCGGCGCCAAGCTGCGTAATAAAGTCACGATGTCGGACAGCGACCTCGCGCAGAAATCGGTTGAGTTGCTTGGCTTTGGCCGCGGCGTCCCGGCATCGGAAAGCCGTTGCGCCTCGTGCCACACGGGAACACGCCACACCCTGACCGAGTGGAAGACCTACACTGCGAAGGCCGACACCTCATGTTTGGCTAGCCCAGACGACGCTGGCGAGGCCAAGACCGACACCAAAGCCAACTACGGGTTACGCAAGAACTCGATGAAACAAATCACCTCGTACACAATTGCCGCCGGCTCGACCATCACGGTCAAGATGACCGGCACGGCCGATGCTGACTTGTACGTTCGAAAAGACAAAGTACCGACCCGCACGCAATACGATTGTCGTCCGTTCGTTGCCGGCAGTGCCAACGAAACCTGCGACAAAACCAATATGACGGCAACTGGCCCAGGCACGTTCTACATCGCCGCGTACACGGCAGTGTCGGCACCTAAGGTCACGGTTGTCACCACCTATACCGCGCCAGGTGTCAGCTCGGTTAAGCCACTCGACCGCATCTCGTGCTTCAAGAAAGACCAAGTTACCGGCGAAGTGCGCCCATCGTACTTCCCGCAAAACGTCGGCATCTACGCCGCTGGCGCGCATCTTGGTTACTTCGTGAATTTGTTCAAGGCCGCTTTCCCTGAGGGCCAAAACGGCAACACCAGCCAAACATGGGCACTCGAGTACGGCAAGTTCAAGAGCCGCGTTGGCATGCCAAAGGGTGACCATCCACAATTGTCGCGCCAAGAATTCGACATTATCGCAGAGTGGTATGCGCGTGGCTTGCCGCTGATGACCACCTACATGCCTGAAGACCCACCACCGTCGACCTGTACGCCAAATGTATCGGCAGGCATGCTCGCTCACATCAACCAAATGTCGACCCAAGGTTGGGAAGCTGTGAACCGCGACCGTGGCTTGACCATGTTCGGCTGTAACGGCGCCACCAATCCGCGGCAGTGCCTCACCGCATTCCCTGAAGCCAGCAGCAAAGCCTACGGCAACAGCTGGTCGGCAATGCCAACCGCCAAGCTCCGCGTGTT
>JAYWHS010000677.1:0-3057 GCA_043777635.1 Kofleriaceae bacterium
GTCATCGCGCGTGCGGCTTGCATCATGCGAAACAGGTGCAGCGTTTCAGAATACTGGTGATACGCATTATTGTACGGTGAAAATTCGCTGTCGTTGTAATCGCCGACCGAGTTATACGCCGGGCGTTGCACCATTTCGCTTGACCATGCCACCGGCGAGCCGTCGGCGTTGCTATACGGCATCGTGGCGCGAAATAAGTTGATCAACGTGATGGCATACGCGCCGTGCTTTTTGAGTAAATCTTTGGTCGCTCGTGGCATTGAGCCGCCTGCCATGAGCATCTTGAAGATTCCGTTGACCTCGCTCGACGAGCGCCCAATGGAATTGAAGGCATGGGCGTACAACGCATCGTACGAATCGATCGCGCGGTTAGGGATGGTCTCGGCATACGACAGATATGCTGGCGACGCGCGAACAGTGTCGGAGAACGTGAAGTAACTCTCCGTAAAGTCGACCTGGTAATTTTGCGCAATCAGTTGATGACCACTATTCGAATACGACTCGCTGGTGAAGTTCACCCCGAGCCGCAAGATGTCATTGGGTTGTGCGGTGCTGGGGCCAATGCGAATGTATTGCCCGGGCAAACTGATGCGATTGCCATAACGATCGCCATAGTAAAACTGCGGCATGCCGGAGTGGCCGTCGTCGCGAGTTGCATAGGCGTCGTCCCAAAAACCCGCAGTACCGGGTGAGGTGCCCACCAGCGGCAACGCAGGATCCGGGTAGCCGATGGTAGGTCCAGGAAACAACCTTGTTGCCAGTGCCGGTGCCGCAAAATCAAACCCGTTGAAGTTCACCGGGGTTGGATCCTGCGTCCATAGTTTCCAAAGCGTAGTGGCATGATACGGATTGAGGATGCCAGCGGCCGGGGCCGTCGGGCCGTAGAACTCCGTGCCAGCCGTTGACGCATCGGGTTCAACCGCTGCATCGGTGCCGACGTTGCCATCATTGTTGGAGCTGGCATCGTAGTTGGCTTTCGGTGAGCCACACGCCGCTACCAATGTGATAGCGCTGGCGATCAGCACACGTACTTGCCACTCCGCCCGACGGCATCGCCGCTGTTCCGAATGTAACTGGCCATGTTCACGCATGCGACAGTGTCTCACTGTGTCGTATCAGCAAGCTGCTTTTTCTTGTGCCAACGCCGACGATGTACGGCCAAATCGCGTCACTCCTCGAAGTTGACGTTGCTGCAGTAAGCGCCGTTACCAAAACGAAAGGCCCGGCACCATGAAAACATTCTCGACCGAGCACCCGAACAAGTGCGATGCCTATCGACTCAGATCGACTCAGGCCCGTTCGACATCGATCGTCCAAATCCCAGGTAGCACTTCACGCACCTGGTGCACCCGTTGGTTCCACTGTTGTAGAGACGCCGGCACATTGCGGCTTGCGGCCGGATTATCGACGACAATACAAAGTCGAGACCCAACCGCCAACGGCTCCAGCGCGAGTTTGGCCCGCACAAATGTAAATGGACAGATTTCACCACGCAAGTCGAGGTCATGATCACCAAGCGACCACGAGGTCGGCTGCGAAGATGAGGTCGAGGAGTTGCGCATCGCTGATGGTCCCGGGAAACACAGGCGGCGCACCGTGTGGTGCCAGTGTGCGCTCTGGTAGATATACCACCCAGTCGGCGTCAGCAAGCCACGGCGGTTGCCGTTCGCGCGTCGCCAGATGCAGCGTGCGTTTCATCGCCACACCTCGATATGTTGGCGCAGCTTTGACTCGACCTGTGCGAGCGTCGCGGTTTCACAGCAATGGCCAAACGCTTCGAGAGTTTGCCGAGCGCGCTGGGCTAATGCGGATTGGCAAAACGGTTGTGCGGTGGGCGTGACAACAACCTGCACTACGCCGCCGGCGAGCGTTGCGCCTAAGGCCGCGCGCCAGGCCTGGTCGGCCCGTGCTGCGGTGGTCACGTCAATTACAAGTAAGGTGTGTGACATCATGTGAGTGCAACCACGCGGGTGGCCCATTGTAGTAGCCGCGCATGATCAAGTTGCGAACCAAGTTCGACGCCGGGAGGGGCCACGCTGCGGTGATCGTCGAGAGAGGTCGCACAAAACGCGACGTCGACACCAGCGTCCACTACAGTGCGTAGCGCGACAAGGTTAGGCGCTACAGCGTCGGCTGCGACGGCGAGGTCCATTGCGAAAATGCGGACATCGGTGCGCTGCACCAGTGCAGCGTGAGCCAGGCCAAGGGCCAGCGTCCAGCCATCGGCACGCGCGACCACCAGGCCAAGCCGACGGCAAGGTGCGGCAGCGGTGTTCATGGCCCAGCTCCGCGTTGGCGGAAAAACCTTGGCGCTGTTGCATCAAACTCAAAATGCAGCACCCGCCAGGTTGGCCCCACGATGAGCAACTGGTGCGCGGTATAACTTGGTTGCGGCGGGTGATCGTTGACGCGGACCAGCGCTGCCGCCAGGTCGGCATCAGACAGCGATGCCGGACCGTGCGGATGTGAATGAAAGATGGCGATCGGATAATCACGGTGAGTCATGGGCAAGTCGCGAGCCCGTGCGAAGGCCAGCAGATCTGCTGCGGCAAATTCGAACTGCGCGTTGCCGGTGGCTGTATTGTCCGCGATCCGGACAGTTTGCGCGGTAACCCAGCCACAGCATTCGCGTGGCGCTGCGTGCTGCGCAAGCGCGCGTAGTGAAGCTTGCATCGCAGCGGTGGGCCAGGTCGCGCGCATTGGCAATTGTGGCTCGCCGCAGCCCGTCGACAATTCTGCAAGGGCAGGCCGACTCGACATCTTAACTCTCAGCGTGGGTCGCGGTTTGGCGTAACCAGGCCGCGGCCACCTGGCTGCCGTGCCACATCGCTTGGCTGACCGAGCCATTGCCATGGGCGGTAAGGGCGACGCTGTTGGCGTGCTCGCCACTCGTACTCTTAACGCTCACTCCGAGTTGCGGCATGCGATTGGTAAGTTGCCGTTGCAGTTGTTGCGCACGCGGGGCCCCAAGGTCGGTTGCGCGTAGCAATGGGCTGCCGTGTACATCGAGTAGATCGAGCGGGCCATCGCAGCAGGCTGGGTCGCCTACAAGTTGCA
>JAYWHS010000678.1:0-3054 GCA_043777635.1 Kofleriaceae bacterium
GGCCGGCGCGGACTTGTTGACTGGATTGGCCGCGATGTCACCGCGCCGCATTCTTGATGAGCTGGTGTTGCGATCGACGCGACAGCGCAGCCGTGGCCAAGCCGGCGTTGAAGTGACGCTACTGCTTGGCAACGGTCATCCTATCGTTGGTGTATTGCTTAGCGTTGCCGACGGCACGGCGTTGTTGCACACCGGAGGCTATGCCGAAGCGCCGATGGTTGCGCATGTGCGGATCGAAAACATCGCAGCGGTTTGCACTGAATTGCGAGCGGTACCGGACGTTCGGCGTGTGGTACCTGGCAAACTTGAATTGGCGCGGGCCTGGGAGGCAACGGCAGCATCGTTGGTGGCCACCTGGCCCAAACTCGAGCTGACGATCGTTGCGCAAAGCGACGAAGAATGCGCAGCTGCACACGAACATCTGCCGTTCATTGAACGTGCGTTGGCCGCGATCCTTGCCGAGCCGCTGGGCCGTGAAGCCTTTTCAGCGTTACGTGGCGTACGCTTGGGCGCTGCCGAGCCGGGACTGATCCAGCGCGTTGACGGCGTGTTGCACATTACGGTGCCGCGCAGCGCGGACCATGGCTGGTCGTTGGATCAGCTGCGCATCGCGATCGAAGCCGCACTGTAGGCTTGTCAGCTCAATCGAGCGTGAGCTTCAAGAGCCGCACGCGATCGACATTATCACGGCTGTCGGCGGGGGCATTGGACACCGTCATGTTGCGCCAGTTGGGCGACGAGCCGGTGAAAAAACCGACCCACACGTCGTAGGTGCCAGGCGGAAAGGTTGCGCCACCAGCCTCGATACGGAAGGTATCCGCAATGTAGTCGCCGACTTTCCAATACGACGTCGCGCAGCGCCCACCGATGGGTTCGTGGTCACCGTTAAATCGCAAGCCCGATCCATCGATGTGAAAAAACACTTTGTACGCGCCGGGGATGGGTTGCAGCACTTTATAGAACAGCGTTGCGGTGAAGGTCGAACCACGACTAACCACTGGCGGCATGTTCCAGCCGATCAGCTCAATGCGATTGTCATAGATGATCTTGCCGAGTGGCCGATTCGTGATGTTGGTCGGCTCGGTGCGCAGCACTGCGGTGGCCAATGGATTGTGATCGGTTGCGCCTGCGACGTTGTTCGACACCAACAACGACCGTGCGTTGGAGTCATCGAGCACGTAGTACGGGCGGCCGTTGGCTTCGCGATGCATGGCGCACAGCTCGGGACCTGGGACCATCGCGAAAGCTCGGGTTTTGGTATCAGCGAATTGTTCAAATAGTTTGTCGTAGCTCACCACCCGGGTCGCTGGTCCGTCGGCGTAGTAGCGTGGCGCATTGCCGAGGTCGCCCATCAACAACAACCGATCGCCGGGGTTGCGCAACTCGCGATAGGTCGCAAAGATTTGTTTCGACGACAAATTGGCCGACAACGTACGATGCCAGCCGACGCCCCAAAACAAAGCCATCGGCAAGGTCATCGCGATGGCTAGCTTGAGCGCCAGATCGGAACGCGCTCGTCGGCGCGCTAACGCTGGGCCGGCGCCGGTGGCGTAGTACCACATGGAAAATGCAAAGCCGCCGGCGATCAAACCGCCGATGGCCAAGATCCAAATCCGGGTTGGCAACCCAGCGAATTTCGCCATCGCCGGATATTTGATAGCGTCATTGCCGACCAGCAGCGACGCTAACCGTTGTGGGAATTGTTGCAGATCTTTGCCCAGTACAATCATGCCAAGGGCTACGAACAGCCCAACTTGGAGATTCGCTGGTGCCATCGAATCCATACAATCGTCGTCGTTGGCAGTTGTTGATAGGTCGTCGGCGACCAGGTCGTCGTCGTCGAGGCTGTCAGCGGATTCGGTGGTGGCAGCGGTCGTCGACGCGATATCACGCGCGTGAGTCCGGGCTTCAAGCAAGCCATCGAGCCAAACGCCGACCACGACTGCAAGGGCAGGGAAGCCAGCCCAAATCGTGAATCCGACTTTGCGTTGAAATGCCTCGGTTGCGATCCATGCGCCAGCGCCCCAGGCCAGGGTTAACGCTGCTGCACGTCGGCGGCCCGGTCGCAATGAGCTGAGCAGCCCAGCGACGGCCAACGGTGCCAAAATGCCCCAGGGATACGTGCCAAATGCGATTTGTTCGATGCTGCTTTCGTAGGTGTTGCGCAGATTGTCGTCGGGTGGCCAGATGGCACCGAGCGCTGACGAGTAACAACCCGACGGCACAATACTTTTGCCCAACAATTCGCGGCCACCGGTGATGGGCGCTTTGAGGCTGTACATTTGCTTGGTCAATATATAGAGCAGCGCGCAGCTGATCGCCGCAGCCAGCAGGCCAACCCAGGCGCCTGCGGGCAATGCTGCGTTGATGCGTTTGCCACGGCGTGTGACCGCCCTGACAACTCGCTGCCCCATCCGTCGAATCGCAGGCACGCCGAAGCCAGCGCTAGCGGCCACTGCACCGACGGGCACCAGCAGGCCTAACAACGCGCCGCCACCAATAAACGCCAAGCCGGTGCCGGCGGTGATCGCAAACAACGAAACCAAAACATCAAGGACACCGCGGATCGACGCCAGCGGCGGACGACGATGCGAAAGCGCAATCAAGCCATACACCAACATCGCGCCACCGGTTGCGGTGGCGATTTCGGAGGTCAGCTGCTTCGACGACAACACCAACAGTGGGAACGACAAACCGACGAGCCCAGCCAACCAGCCAGCCCGTGGCGACCCCAATCGGATCGCAATTCCACAGATTGCCAAAGCGCACAAAATTCCAAGAATCGCAAACGGTGCGCGCATGCCACCATCGGTCATGCCGAATGTGGTGATGCCCCAGGTCAGCGCTCGCTGGCCTGAGCTGCGAGCCAGCGGCGCTTCGGGAACCACTTTGGCACACGCTGGCGTCGGTGGTTCTTTGTCGCCGCCGTTGGCGATTTTGTTGGCGGCCTGTTGAGCTTTGGCGGCGATGTCGGCTTTGCCGATTTCGGTCGATGGATCGTTGCGGTCGATTTTTGCGACCACACGGTCGGCGATGCTCAACTCATTGGGCTCC
>JAYWHS010000679.1:0-3047 GCA_043777635.1 Kofleriaceae bacterium
CGCGGGCCTTTGTTATCGACCACAATTCCCATGTGCAACCCGCGGACCTTGCCGGCCCGCGTCGCTGTTTCGCTCACATTTTCTAGGAATTGAATGGCCACGCGTTACCCAATCTTAGTTCGTGAGCCAGCGTAGTTGCTGACTGCACCCGACGTTAATTTTGCATTGGTTCCAGACAACTGCAGCGAAGAACCCGCTTTGATATCCACCGTGGTCTTCGCATTGATCTTGACGTTCTGCCCGGCCTTCACCGTCAATTTGCCCTTAGCCGTCATCTCGAAGGTACCGCTTGTTGCGGAAATGGAAACGCCCTCACTACCCGCCATTGGCGGCTTATGAATTGCGCAGATATTCTCGCCCGAGCCACCCGACGCAAACTTCCCTACGCCGATCATCAGCTTGGTAGTCTTGTCTGCAAACACCACTTTCACACTACTACTGTCATCTAGGATCATGCGGTGCCCGGTTCGGCTGGTGTAGCCGCGAAAGTCATTCTTGCCGCTTTCATTCACCTCGGGCGGCGCATCTACTTTGCTCCAAATACCACCGAGAATCACCGGTCGTTTGATATCGCCAGCGATGAACGCCACGGCCACAACATCTTCAATGTCGGGCAGCGAATACCAACCAAACTTGTTGCCTTCCATCGGAGTTGCTAATTGCGCCCATTCAGTTTGATCTTCGTCGCCGCGATCAAGCCAAGGCAACCGCACCTTGATGCGTTCCAACTTCTCCGGATCTTGATTTTGAGTGACCACTGCAAAATAAATCCCCGTGAGCGTCATGTCGCCCGACGGTATGCGTGGCCCTCCTCCGCGCACGGCTAGCCGTTCTCCGCAGCTGCGCTTTGCGCATCACGTTGTAAGCGACACGTGCTCACAAAGCCGCCATCGTCGCCATCCGAGTCGGGCGTGAAGCGATGACTAACACCGGCAACAAAGTACTTGCCGTTGAATTTGTCTTCACCGTCCGAGTTCACTGTCACGTTAATCACGATACCAGGCACTAACTTCCCTGACCCCAACACTTCCAATTCGCCAGTCATGTATCCCAAGGACAATTCAACCAAGCGAGCTTTGGCTAATGCCTTAGCTTCTTCGACCGACCTAATGGGTTGATCTACAGTGAATGTTTCGGCTTCACCATGTTCAGCCGACGCAACGTTGCTTTGGCTAGAACCGAGCTTGGAACCTTCGGGCGAAGCTTCGCCAACAATAAGTTCCTTCTTCTCTTCATCCCAGCCACGAACCGTAACCTTTTTCACCACTGGGGCGGACGACATCCTCGGCATAAAACTGCGGATTTGATCGTCCCTGCCGGCACTTTGTTTGATTGTGTATTTGATGCCCGAATCTTGATCGAGTTCCGGCTGTTTAACCGCGACTTTGGTACCGGTGCAACAAACGTTAAGGCCCAATCGGGCAGCGCGCATTCGCACAAATTCGAGGTCAGTTTGGTTATGCTGATAAACAACCTTGTGAGTTATCTCGGGACCTTTCCAGTCCACCGTGAGTCCATGTTTACTCAGCACCTCCGTGATAATCTGCTTGTCGGACTTCTCGTTGTAAGTCTTCGATGATCTGCCACGCAATAACTTATGTAGTTTATTGAAACATCTCAAAACAAGCTTACTTTCGCTCTTGCCTTTGTAGATCGGCTCCAACCCTACGACTTCTCCCTCAAAGATCTTTTCGCCACCGTCAATGGCAATCTCGACAAGTTGTCCAGCTTGGCACGATTTCGTGTACGAGTTATCTGAATTGGATAACATGATCGTAGCCATATCAGGTTGATTCAAATCTCGATCAACACTGAAAGACTGCCAGTTCCCATTAGGTATGGCGGTACCGCCCACCTTTATTTTAAATTGAACTACACCGCTGCCACTTGAACTAGCCACTGATTCCTCCGCGCGTAAGCAAGTTACAAGTGTTTAGGTTCGACCAGACACAGAGCGAGCTTCTGTTCCTGGCACAATGCTTGGGGCTGCAGCGCCGCCTGCAGGTGCACCGCCTGCCGCTGCACCACCGCCCGGAGTAGTACTCGGTGGATTTACCTTAGCATCCGTCATCATTGAAACTGTTTCTGCTTCTTGCAGCTTAAGGGTAGCCACTGCGCGGAGCGGTTCACCATTTGGCTTAAACATCGTATATTTTACGGCAAGCCCAGTTATTACACATTTGAAATGAGTATTCGCAGAGCGTGATGCCAGCGCACCCCACGTCACAACACAGTGATGAGGTCGGCGTTTCACGGCTGCTGTGCCAAATGGTTGTCGAGAAACCGCCAATTTCTCCAGTTTCGCGATTTGTCCCGCAATATCTGTACTGTTCTGATCTTCAGATGCATCAAAAAGAAGCTCCAGAGTCAACGTTCGCCCTTCTTGCCCCGTAAATTCCATTTGTTGTCCAATTTCCTCGCCAACGTTCGCATGTTTACCCCACGCGATTGTTCGATCAAGTTGGAGTTCTCGCGGATTAAACTGCGCGCTGACGGTAACTGACACGTCGTCAAGGCTACCAATAGTCAACTTTGTAAGCTTCTCAAGTGATTCAGCTGTTCTCATAGATAAGGCTCCCCATTGCGTGCGCGTGCAGCTTCCATGATTTGCAAAACCGCGCGGTAAACGTCGCGCGCCGTGCGTTCAATGTCGATCTTGTTACCGCCACCACCCTCCGTGGTCGCCGAAGCAACCGAAGGCGCAGCGGATGGCGCGACGGTTTCGCCGCGCGTCGATGCCGCTACTTGCTGCGGAGCAGCGGAATTAATCAGTGTGAGATCGGCCATGGACAAACCGTCGGCGACCGTACCGCTTGGCTCGCCGAACATCTTGCGCGCGGCTTTTTCAAACCAGTCTGGAATTTCTGATTCACCGGTTCGCCGCGCACCCGTGCGTACCATTTCAGCAGCTGCGGTTGGCGCTCGCCGCACCGCTCCAGCACCTGACGCACTCGAACTGCTTGACACATTCGACGTCACCAATGAAGCGAGCGAGTCACCCGCGCGCAACGACGCAGATGTTGAAGCCGCATTGTTGTTACTCACGC
>JAYWHS010000680.1:0-3042 GCA_043777635.1 Kofleriaceae bacterium
AACGCTTCGCCATTGATCTTGCCTTGTAATGGTTGCGGCGTGATCGTGTATGACGGTTCACTGCAAGCACTTAATGCAGCAACCATCGTGAGATTGACGACAACAACTGTTAACTGACGCATCAAGGCCCTTTCGAATAACGGTCCGGCGGCCTAAGCGTAGTCCACAACGACCATGCCTGTCCCACGCAGAAGCACCCCGTTCACCTGCTCCGCGTAACCAGCCGCCGTGCGAGCGCTAACGCCGGCAGTTCGTCGTCGGTGGCCGGTCGACCGAGGTCCGAGTATGACCGAGTACGCAGCCAACATTACAGCTTTGACGTTAGCCAAAGCAGCGCGAGTTGTTAGCCGGCAGAACTGGAACGGTCGCGACCACGACCGCCACGTCGACGACGCTTACGATCACCATCAGCGCTAGCGCCACCACCGCCACCACCACCACCACCACCACTCCGTGGACCACGATCACCGTTACCACTACCATTACCGTTGGCAGGCGCAGCATGAACATGCGGCCGGGTCGGTGTAGCTTGAGCAGCCGCTTCAGCTTCGATATCCGACGACATTTTGCCAGCCACCCGGAATTGATCAGGCTTCCAGCTCTTTTGCGGCACGACTTCGATTTTCTTTTGAAATCGCTTTTCAAGATGATCGAGATATTCGCGTTCGTATTTGCTGAGCACTTCAGCAACCCGCGGCGCACATTCGAGATCGATCTTGTCATTGTCAACCAACGCGCCGTTGCGCCGTACTTCACGCATGATTTCATACGCCACGGTGGTCACCGACTTAACCACACCGGAGCCTTCGCAAATTGGACATGGCTCCGTCAACAATTGCACCAGCGATTCGCGGGTGCGCTTGCGCGTCATTTCAACCAAGCCGAGCTCGCTGATCTTGGTTACGTTGGTGCGTGCGCGATCGCGTGACAACGCTTTTTGAAAAGCATCCCAAACTTTTTTGCGATTGCCTTCTTTGTCCATGTCGACAAAATCCACGACGATAATGCCGCCGATGTTGCGCAGCCGCAGTTGCCGCGCAACTTCATCACAGGCTTCCAAATTATTAGCCGTTACGGTGTCTTCTAGCGAACCGCTGCCGGTGCTGACAAAACTCCCGGTGTTGATATCGATCGCCGTGAGGGCTTCGCCTTGATCAATGACCAACGAGCCGCCTGAACGCAGCGGCACTTTGCGCGAAACCGCGAGCCGCAGTTCCGGTTCAATGTGGTGTTGATCAAAAATCGGGCGGCGTCCTTCGTAACGTTTAATGCGCTCGGCAAACCGTGGCAAAAACGCCGTGGTGAATTTCTTCACGCGTTCGTATTGTTCAAGATCATCAATCGCAACTTCGCTGGTGTCTTCACGCAATAAGTCGCGTACCACCCGCAGTGGCAAATCAAGATCGGCGTATACCAAGCCAGGGCTGGTCAAGCCAACTTCGCGCGCTTCGATTTCGCTCCACAAGCGCGCCAAAAAATCGACATCGTCGCGCATTTCTTGGTCGTTAGCTTCTTCGGCCGCGGTGCGCACGATAAAGCCCGAGCCCTTCGGCCGAACCGCGTTAACAACATCGCGTAATCGACGACGTTCTTGCTCAGTGCCGATGCGGCGCGACACGCCAACTTGGTTGACGTGCGGCATAAATACGCTGTAACGACCCGGCAACGAAATGTAGCCAGTGACCCGCGCGCCCTTCTGGCCAATTGGATCTTTGACCACTTGGACCACCACTTTTTGGCCCGGCTTGAGCAGATCTTCAATTTTGCGATTGGCCAATTGCTTGCGAGCCCGCGCCATCCGCGAGGCCGCACCTTCCGGAGATTCATCGCCGTCATCGGTATCGGCATCTTCAAAAAGTTTGCCTTGGTCTTCACTGCCAAGCACATCAGCGACGTACAAAAACGCAGCCTTTTCGACTTTTGGACCAAGATCAATAAACGCCGCTTGCATGCCCGGCAGCACGCGCGAAACTTTGCCTCGATAGATATTGCCGACTAACCCGCGATCGCGTTTGCGCTCGACAAAAAACTCAGCCAGTTGACCTTGTTCGACCACGCCGACCCGGACTTCCGGCCCTTCGGCGTTGACCACTAAAATATTTTGCATAACTAACCCCAAAAAAATTGCTGCAGCTGTCAGTAGTAAATGCTGCGATTGCGTTCAGTGGTTGATCGAAGATTGTTGAACAATACGTTCGCGTTCGCAGTTGCGGCGCGGCTTCGTAGCGATCCGCCACAGTTCGAGCAAGCAAATGCTCGGGGGCGGTACTTCGCGAGTTCAGTGTAAGAATCTTCATCAATCGAGTGCGCAAATCGTTGCAAGCGGTTGTCCTGACGTGACACGGATGTCGTAATTGCTCCGTGGCCAAAACCGCTTTAGAGCCTATCGGTAACACGCAAAGCACGTAGATACAAGAACTTAGGTAGGGTGCCCCAAAGTTGGCGCGCCGCTTGCTTATATCAATCACATCAGGACGTTGCCGCGTTTTGGTACCTCAGGAGCGGACTAACATTATCCCGTTTTTGAGTCCTTATTAGCTTAGGCTTGGATTGAACGTAACCGAACGCTCGATGTCACCCCTACAAAGGTTGACCCGGGCGTTTTGGTTTTTCGGCTGCGACGGCATGGTCGACCAAGGTGCTGCCCTCTGGCCCAAGCATCGACAGCAAGGTAGGCAAGATCTGATGGCTCATCAGGCCGGTAGGCGCGTCGACTTCATCGCTGAGCAGCCAGCGGATCCACAGGATTGCTGCGGCCTTGGCCAGCGGTAGCTCATCGGCGACCGACACACTGCCCAAGACATTAAGGTGAGTGGCGATGATCGCCTCGGTTTCCAAGCCAAACCGATATGCATCTTTGGCCCATTGCGGCGACAACAAGCCGAGCACCTGCGGATCAAGATGCCCCACACCGAAGGCCTGCCAGGCGCTGTACGTGGCACGCCCAACAGCACTCGCCCAGCCATCGGCCGACGACGCATGCATTCGAAACGCTTCGGCATCGCTGAGGCTGACATCATCGTAGAGCGCCAATGGCACGAG
>JAYWHS010000681.1:0-3039 GCA_043777635.1 Kofleriaceae bacterium
GGGATGGCCGCAACCAAGGCATCGCGAGCTTTTTGATTCATGCCTTGGGTCATTGGAGTTTCAATCATACCTGGCGCTACGGCTCCGACCCGGATGCCGTACTGGCCGAACTCACGCGACCACGTCACCGTGTTGGCGGCGAGTGCAGCTTTGGCTGCGCTGTAGTTGGATTGGCCACGGTTGCCGTGGCGCGCAATCGACGACATGTTGACGATGCAGCCTGGGCGTTGTTCGGTTGATACCATTTTGGCCACGACATCGCGCACCATAAAAGTTGCGCCGGTCAGGTTCACGCCGATGACCGCGTCCCATTGTTCTTTACTCATCTTGGTGATTTCGCCGGTGGTGCGGTCTTTTTTGACCAACAAGCCGTCGCGCAAGATGCCAGCGTTATTGATGAGGCCGTTGAGGCCGCTCATTTGGGTGTGAGCCCACTCGACGTACGCACCGACATCCGCTTCGTTGCTGACGTCGAGCTTGCGCGCAAATACTTTGCCTGGCAGACCTTTGCAGGATTCAACCAGCTCGTTGAGGCCGTCTTCTTTGACGTCGGCGGCGCACACCATGGCGCCCGCTTCGGCCAAGCGTTTTGCGAAATGCGCGCCCATACCTTGAGCCGCGCCAGTGATAATGATTTTGAACGATGAAAGATTCATGGCCGGGGTGTAGCAGTGCCAGCAAAGCCGAGCAATTGCTTGCAGGGCCAACCGATGGCGTGATCTGTCCGGGCCCTGCCAGGACTTGGTAAAAAAGCCGAAGCCGGTTCACTTTCTTGTTTGCGCAACGCCAGCCTTTGCGTACGTTGCGGCCATGATGCGTGCGAGTTTGATCTTTGCGACTCTTTTACTTGCAGCTGCGGGCTGCGGTCCTTCGGCGCGCAGTAACGGCGAGCTTGATGCTAGCGGCAATGGCGATGGCAACGGTAACGGCGATGGCCGCACCACCGACGCTGACACTGGGCCGTGTCGGCGGATGGACTTCGTGTTCGTGGTTGATGATTCCGGATCGATGCGGGAAGAGCAAACCAGCTTAGGCGCTGCGTTCCCACAGTTTGCGACGGTGTTAAACGACTACCGCATCACCACGGGCCAGGAACTCGACTATCGGGTGGCGCTGACCACCACGGGCCGCACCGTGAATTGGTCGGTCTCAACCCCGCTGGGCACGATCCCAATGAACGAAACCGGCGACAATGGTGCGTTTCGTAATAACTGCGGTGTACCTCGACGATGGTTAGAGCGCACCGATCCGAACATGGCGACGACGCTAACCTGTCGAGCCGATGTTGGCACCAGTGGCCCATCGTTTGAAATGCCGATGCTGACCACCATGATGTCGCTCAAAGATCGAATTACCGACGGCACCAACGCCGGATTTTTGCGCGACGATGCGTTGTTGGCCATTGTGATCATCACCGACGAAGATGATTGTTCGCGTCGCGATAACAATTTTAGCGTAAGCAACGATCACGACGGATGCGCCGTGATGCCAAGTGAAATGGTGACTTTTCTCGACACGCTCAAAGGCGGCCGAGGTCGGTGGGCTGCGGCAATCGTTGCGGGGCCAGGGCCTGGCAGTTGCACTTCGTCGTTCGGCGAAGCTGCTGAGGCCAAGCGCCTCAAAACCTTTGTCACCAACGCCAACGCGGGCGCTAGCCAAAATGTGGTCTTTAGCTCCATTTGCGACGGCAACATGGCAGCATCGCTCACCGCTGCGCTCGATAAATTTCAATCGGCGTGCGAAAGCTTCCCGCCGGTTGAATAGGCTCCTGTGCGGCGTACGACGCAGCATTGAGGTCGGATCATTCAAGCTGACCGGTTGGCTGCCGCTGGCCGTGTAACCTGCGGCGTGTCGTGCCGTATACGCATCAGCTCGTCGCACGCTACACTGCGATGATGACTCGGCCAAGGAGGCAATGTGAGCGACAGCAAGCGGCCTGACTTACAACAATTTCCCGAACTACAGAAAACCTGGGATCGTCGACAATTCATCAAAAATGCAGCGGCCGGCACTGGCTTGCTGGCGCTTGGTGGCGGGTTGTTTCGATTCCTTAGCGACGACGCTTCGGCGGCTGGCGCTGAGTTGCGCCCCGATGGGCGGCCACGGTTGCCACCAGGCCAACGCATCTTGCAAAAGCTCAAACCCATGGGCGGCGATGAAGGCGACGGCGATGTCAAAACCTTTTCGCTGACCGTCCACGGTGCCGTAAAAAAACCATTCACCGTCGACTACGCTGGCTTGCTCAAGTTGCCGCAAGTGGAACGCAGCTGCGATGTGCACTGTGTCACCGGCTGGACGGTATTGGGTGCGCTGTTCAAAGGCGTGCAGGTTTCAAAACTGGCCGAACTCGCCGAACTGCAAGATGGTGTGGCCCACGTTATTTTTGAAGCCGCCAATGGCTACACCGCCAACGTGCCACTCAAAGAAGCCACCTTCGATAATGCGCTGATCACCTACCGCATGAACGGCAAACCGTTTGCGCTCACGCACGGCGCGCCGGTGCGCAACTTGATTCCTGATTTGTATTTTTGGAAAAGCGCCAAATGGATCACGGGCGTGCGGTTCGTAAAAAAAGACGAGCCGGGCTACTGGGAAACTCGCGGCTATCATAATCATGCCGACCCGTGGAAAGAGGAACGCTATGGCTGAAGAGGAAGTTCCGACGAGCGCGGCCAAGGTAAGCAAGCCTGTGAGGTCGGTGCCGTCGGGCGGGGTGGCGAAACGGTGGCGAAGCTGGTTGCGTGCCGTGCACCGCGATTTTGGTTATCTCGCCGTTGGGTTCACGATTATTTATGCGGTTTCAGGTATCGCGGTAAATCACACCGGCGACTGGGATCCCAAGTTTGTGTCGTCGGAATCGGTGACCAAGATCGATCCGATAAGCGCTGACGTTCCCGACGACGAAGCTTTTGCGCGCGCCGAAAAAGCCTTGGGCTTCGGCAAACCCAAAGATACCTATCGAGCCGGCGACGAAATCCGTTTCAAATACGATCAACGCGAAGTCACCATCATTGGTGATTCCGGTGACGTGACGATCCA
>JAYWHS010000682.1:0-3039 GCA_043777635.1 Kofleriaceae bacterium
AAGGTTCTCACCATGCGTGTCTATTGCCCTGTGCTTGCTGCTGCACTTTCGACCTGCGTGCTGGCGTGCTCCGCCGCGCCGCCGCAACGTTCGGCGAAACAAGAACTTGCAAGTGTGGCCGCGTTGCCCAATCACGATCTCGACATTTTGTTTGTCGTCGATAGCTCGGGCTCGATGGCCGACGAGCAGCGGTTGTTGGCGACCAATTTTCCACGTTTCATGCAACAGCTCGAACGCCTACCGGGCGGGCTGCCTAATGTACACATCGGCGTGGTAACGCCGGATCTTGGCACCTTGGGAGGGCCATCGATTGGCGGCTGTGCGCTGATGGGCAACGGGGGTAATCTGTTGTTACAAGATCTCACGACGATCGATGGCAAGCCGTTTCTCTCCAATATCGCGTCTGCCAACGATCCAACAGTGCGGACTAAAAATTACAGCGGCGAGCTACAAGCTGCGTTTACCCAGCTTGCCAGTGTCGGCAGCAATGGCTGTGGCCTCGAGCAACCGCTTGAAGCGATGAAGCGCGCGTTGGCACCTGACCACGTCGGCAATGCCGGTTTTTTGCGTGATAGTGCCAACCTAGCGATCGTTATTGTTACCGATGAAGATGACTGTTCCGCGACAGGACCTGAGTTTTATAGTGCACATTCGGAACTTGGTCCGCTCAATAGCTATCGTTGCTTTGATCAGGGCGTGGTTTGCGATGATGATGAACTTGATCCGCAACGACAAGGTGTCCGCACTAACTGTCGGCCACGTTCAAACGCGATGTATCAAACCGACGTTGCGTCGTACATTGAGTTTTTGATTGAGCGCAAAGGCGATGAACGAAAAGTCATGGTGGCCGGCGTTATTGCGCCGACGTTGTCGACGGTGCAGGTTGAGCGACGCAATTTTTCTGCGGGACTTACCGCCGTGCTCGCGGCGTCGTGTGAACGGAGATTTGATAGCGAGACATCGTTTGCCGATCCGGCAATTCGGCTCACGAGCTTTCTGCGCGGCTTTCCTGGGCGCTCTCAAACGTCCTCGATCTGCGACGACGATTTTAGCTCGGTACTTAGCACGATCGGTGCGTCGACTGCGCGGTTGATGAACGCAGCTTGTTTTGAACAAGCACCGCTGTTGGACGACAACGGCAAACCCGACTGCGAGGTGGTAGACGTCAGCGCACGCAGTACAGCTGGTACGCGCTCCGAAAAACTGCTGCCAGCATGTGGCAGCAACTCAAGTGAAGCTTGTTACAGAATCGTTGAAGATACAGCGCTATGCGGCGCGCAGCCTTCGCAGCTGCGGCTTGAAGTGCAACGCCCGCAAGGAGCCGTGGCCGCAGGTTATGCGGTGGCGCGTTGCGCTCGTGCCGATAGTCTGTAGCTAGCTACAACGAAGTACGTGATGAGCACCCAAGCGTCGCCAGCGAGGTACTCGTGGATGGCGTAGATCAAGTTGAGATGTTCTGAAACCGGCGGCAGCCGAACTAGCGGCGGTATACACTACAGATAGTTGCGTGGCTTGCAATACGTTGGAGGCGATGTCACGTTACCCACGATAATGCCGGCTCAACAAACGTTGCGATGGCTTTCGTGCTTGGTGTTCGCTGGTGCTTGCGAGGTAGCGCCGTGTGCAGCTGCTCCAGGGGCTGGTGCGGTGGCGCAACCGCCCGCTGTGGTTGAGCCCTTCGTTATCGGCGGGCGCGGCGTTGGGCGTTTTGTCGGACACACGTATGTCGACGACGTTGTTACCCTCGCGAGTTTGCGCGCTGTGATTGCGGACATTGCGGACATGTCAGTTGAGTTCGCTGTCAAAGACATCGGCAATGAAGTTGAAACCGAAGAGGGCTACTTCAGCGTTCGGATTGCGGATCGCGAAGTGCTGCAATTGATGCGACTAGCAGAGCAGGGCCAATTGTTGAGCGCCGAGGTGGTTGATCCGGTGTTTGTGACGACGATCGGCATTCGCGTCGGCGACAAGGTGAAAAAACTCGCGGCGGCGTATCCGGGGCTAACATGTGTTGCCCGGAAATCGGACGCGGTGGGCTTGCTGACGTGTCGAAGTGCCAGATCGCCCGCGTTGGTCTTTGGTATCGATGCCACGAACTATCGTGGGAAATCGGCGCTTCGCGCTGTTGTAGTTTCTAAGCGCGCTATCGCTCGCCGAAAAATATTTGTCATCGTCGGCACCTGGTAGTTTGCTCTCGGGGGTTGGGTAAACAGCGATAATGCGTTGTTTTTACGAACATTATGGGCGATCAAGCCAAGCTGCGACGAAGCTGGTTTTTAACTGCAAATTGCGTTAGGAAGGCGCATGGGCGCAATGTGGAAAAACGCGGGCAAGTCAGCAGCTGCCGCGGCTAAAGGTAAGATCATCTCGAAAATGGCGAAGGAGATTATCGTCGCTGCCAAAGGCGGCGCTGATGTCAGCGGCAACCCGCGATTGCGCATGGCTGTCGATGCAGCGCGGCGTTTGTCGGTGCCGCGCGATACCATTGAACGCGCGATCAAAAAAGGTTCGGGCCAACTCGATGGCCCCGTCAACTACGATGCGGTGACCTACGAAGGCTTTGGCCCGCACCGGGTGCCAGTGATCGTCGAATGTCTCACTGATAACCGTAATCGCACGGCCACCAACATTCGCGTGTTGTTTCGCAAATTCCAACTTGGCAACACCGGCTCGGTATCGTGGGACTTTAATCATGTCGGCATGATCATCGCTGCGGCCGACGAAGGTGCCGCGGACGCGGAAACCGCTGCCATCGAAGCCGGTGCGCAAGATTTTGAAACCGGCGAAGAAGGCACGATGGTGTTCTTCTCGGAACCAACCGATCTTGATGCCGTGGGTAAAGCCCTGGTCGCGCAAAAATGGACGGTCACCTCGTCGAAGATGGGCTGGAAAGCCAAAAATTTGATGAACCTCGACGAAGCGGCGATGGCTGAAGTCACTGCGTTTTTGCAAGAAATCGACGCTGACGACGACGTGCAAGAAATTTACATCGCGCTGTAGCGGCGACAGAGAGTTACGTCACTGCGCGCGGCTCAATCG
>JAYWHS010000683.1:0-3039 GCA_043777635.1 Kofleriaceae bacterium
GCCTCGGGGCTGGCCTATACAGCCGCTTGGCCAGGTTGGCCAATGGCAGCCGTGTGCGCCGGCGGATTGTTGGGTCCCGCAGTGTTTGGCGCGGTCGTCCTTGGCACGGTCCACGGTCCGAAACGAGCGCGAGTATTTTTGCTGTCGTTGTCGATTTTCATGCTGGTGTCGACGGTGATTTGGATCCGTTCAGCGACCGGCGTGATTGTCGTACCCGCGCTCGCCGTTTTGCTTGGCTGGGTTGGTTGGCGTGGGTTTCGTGAATCACCTGAGCGTCGCGTGATCGTTGCGCAGGTGTTAGCGGTAGTGGCCGCCATCGACACTCTCACGCGCATGGTTTCGTACGTGTTTATGAAGCAAGTTACTGTCGACGGCCAAGTCCGGTTATCGGACATTGGTCGCTTTGCTGAAAACGTCGGAGGTTGGTACGTGTTATGGGGCGTGGCGTTTACCATTGTTGCGTGTGGCATGTTGGGCTTGGGTGGGTGGCTGGCGTGGCGGGTACCTGAAGCGCCGGTCAAGGCTAAAAAATTACCCAACGGCACTGCGGTGGTTTGACCTGGCCGGCATTCCGTTTGGTGAAGAAGCTTGTTGTAAGCCGAATTGACCGCACTGTTGACAGAGGTCTCCATCGTGTGAATCTGTCGCTGCCAGGCGACTACGGTTGCCTTTCTGGGTCGATTTTTCGGCGGGTTTGGCGGGTTGTGGCCGGACCTCGGCGGCCCTCGACCTGTTGGCACGCCTGATCGCACAGCGGTGCTGACAGTTACCTATCTGCGACCCGCGCTCATTCGCATCAGCGTTGCCAATCCTCGCGATGTCCGTAACGTAAAACTGTCGGGCGACATGTTCATGGCCGGGTTCAATCTGCTCAACGATCCAGATGATTTGGTAGTGCACAAAGGCCAACTGTTCGTTGCCGTTGGTTCAAGCATCAAGCGCATTACTGCAACCGATGGTAAATGGACCAGCGCAGTCGTCAAATCAACTTGCTCGATCGGTGGCGTTACTGGCCTGATCGACGACGGTGACCGGTATTGGGCCTCAACGGACAATCGGTCCGCTTCGCCCTCAAGCTGCCACCAGCGCCGTTTAAGGTGTTCACCGTTGACACGGCGGCGGTTCGCTAACGATCATGTCGCCCGCCTGCTTAGGCGTACCTGCGGACACTGCGAGCTACGATCTTGGCATACACTGCGGCGTGGGCAAACCGGAGCAACTGCAATATTTGGCGGAAGCTATCGCGACCGCTGCCGTCGCATCCGACGAGGTTTTTCGCGGTGTCGTGCGTGAAGTTGCTGAATACGCCGGTGTGCCGGCGGCCGGCGTCAAGGTAGAGCAGGGCCACCAGATGCAGCAAATTTGGCATGGCCTGCCGGTCAAATTTGAACAAGCTTTTGCAGCCGATTTTTGGCGCGACGATCCGTGGACCAAAGCGTCGCGGCGTTGGCGCGCGGGCCGGTTCATGCTTTCGGTCGACGCAATTCCCAATGCAGCCTTGGAAAAGATGGCGTTCTATCAGGACCTCTGCGTGCCGCATGGCCTGCGCGATGCAATGGGCGCGTGTCTTTTTCGCGACGACAATCACTACGTCACATTTGGTTTGATGCGCCCGCAAAAAGCCAAAGGCAATGGTGAGCGGGAAGCCGCGCGAGTGCGCCCGTTAGTCAGCCATTTGACCAGTGCGATGCGCGTGCGGATCGCGTTACAAGCGCAACAGCCGACGCCAATATCCGCACGAGTGCCGATGAATGGCTTGCCCTTCGCCGCGCTGCTCGTCGACAAAAGAGGCAGGGTGTTGGAACTCAACGACCGCGCCGATGCGCTGTTGCAAGATGGCCAGTTGCTTGCGGTGCGGCAAGGTGAGTTGGCGGTCGCGGCTTCATTGGAGCACCGACGGTGGCTCGCAGCGTTGGAGCAAGCGACGCGGGTCATCGATCCACAAAGTACAACGGTTGCAATCACCGTGCGCCGTCGATCGGCTTGGCTCATCATCACGCCGGCCGGTCGCGCGACCCATGAGCCCTGTGCTTTTGTACACGTCCTTGAAGAGCAATATTCAGCGGTGCCATCGGGGCAAGCGTTGCGCGCCATGTTTGGCCTGACGCCGGCCGAAACCTTGGTTGCCGTTGCGATTGCGCAGGGCTATACGCCAAATGAAATCGCTGCGCAGCATGCCTTGGCGCTGTCGACGGTGCGAAGCCAGCTCAGTGCGGTCTTGCGAAAAACCCGCACCACTCGTCAAGCTGATCTCGTGCGCCTGTTCACCCGGCTCACCATGGCCGGCGTGTCATCTCGCTAGCTGCTACGTCCGTTGCCGTTCTTCTTGGCAAGCAATTATAAAATCAGCATTATCAAAGCTGGTTGGAATCATCTTGCCGGCCGCTTGAAGTGCCACGGTTGCGATGCCATGTGCGGTGAGGAGAGTTGTTGCACTCTCCCCGACGCTCGCTGCCACCGCCAACAAGCCATGGTGCGCCGCTGCCAACGCGCTATAAAACCAACGTAGCTCAAGGAATGTTGCGGTCAGCTTTTGATGAGCGCGTTGGTTGCTAGCGTCGCAGCGGATTGCGGCGGCAAATGCTTCAGCTGCAAGTTCGAGATGATGAAGTTGGAGGTGGGCCTCGCCGACGTCGACATGCATCAAGGCCAAGTCGCGAGCGGCAGCGTCGATAAACGGCGCCGTCGCACCGTCATGGCGTTGCACTAGCAAGCGGGCCGGGGCGTGTCCCGCGAGGTTCCCGCTGGCGCTGCGGCGACTAGCTTGGCTGAGCCGGGCAATCGCCAAATCACTACGCCCAAGCAGGACCAGCGCGTGGCCTACATTTTCCAAGGCTACGGTGTGGTTTGGCCACAGCTCCAAAGAACGCTCAAACATCAACAGACTGGCGCTCACCAGATGCGGCACGTTGAGCGATTTCAGAATGAACCCGGCTAGATTATGAACGTTGCAACGCTCGTCGCAATTGGCCAACGCCTCTTGAATTGCCAGCAGTGCAGCCGGAAAGTTATTGCATTCGACCAACGCCAGGGCCCGCT
>JAYWHS010000684.1:0-3034 GCA_043777635.1 Kofleriaceae bacterium
CCGGTCTGACTACCCAACGTTTGCCAATACGTTGCCACCGCTTCGCTTACGCGCCGCTCATATCCTTTTGGGACAACCGTGGCCACCATCGACCGGCAAACTAACAGTGCCGCGCCGCTTGATGCAAGGCGGATCGTCGGCGGGATCGAGGGTGAATGTTTGCTTAGCCAAAACAAGGTACTCTTGCGCCCCATGCTGACATTCAATCAACTCCTTGCTCTCGGCGGCCTCGAACCTAAAGATGTTCGGCTATTGCGCCATCGAGATCCGAACCCTAGTACCCAGCGTCAAATTGTCGAGACTGCGATTGCACGAAATGAACAATTCGATCGGTATCAAGAGGACAAGTCACGGAGCAGGTGATCAAAGCATTTCGTAGCGATCAATATTTTGCTTCGTTTGTTGTGGATCCTGAAAGCAAACAAACATTGTTCATTGGGGTTTGGGAGAAGGTCGGCGAAAAGCCAAAGCCTGAAGGTGCTCGGCCATTTGGACATCCGGCCCACCCAGACGCAGTGTATTTCGACTTGCGACGGCTCGAAAATTTTGATGAATACCGCGGACGCATTGTGATCGATTGGGGTGATGGTACCCGAGCGTGGGTTCAGAAGGCCGAAACTCAGAATAAGCCGATCGTTGAGGTACGCCGTGAAATTCGCGACCCAGCATTTCCGGGTTATCTGAATCTACGTCGCAATCTTGAAGGAATCGGTGGGTTGCCAACAGCCTGGACCACCGCATTGAGGGAAGCTAAAGGTATCTACCTGCTTGTTCATCGCACCAGCGGGAAGCAATACGTAGGCTCGGCATATGGTGACGACGGTTTCTTCGGTCGCTGGTGTGCGTACGCCCAAGGCCATGGCGGAAATGTTGCGTTGAAAGAGTTAGCTGCACCTGCTAGCGAATATGACGTAGCGATCCTTGAAGTCATTGGCAGCGCAGCATCGATCGATGACATTCTGAAGCGCGAGGTAATGTGGAAAACTAAGCTTGGCTCGCGGGTTGAAGGTCTGGGGCTCAATCGCAACTGATTCTGAGCGACGAAGTCTGGTTGCGAGCCTTGAGGTGAGATGCCGGATTTCTCGTCTGTCACATGAGCGGATGTATGGTGTGCGCGGAGGGATGGCAGCTGGCGATCAGTTACACTTATGGCGCGATGATCACCATAGATATTGCTATTGAGGTTGAGGAAACAAATGACCCAATCAATGGGCTGCTGGTGCAATTGCTTCAACGTCACGCGAATGGCACGAATTCGTGGATTGTTGCACCCGCTCCATTGATTCGGGATGGTCGTTACCAGATCCAAATTACTGACACAGCGTTGGCTCCATTAGAGAAATTTGGATTGTTCCTGAGAGTTCAGGGTGATTCAAATGGGCCAATCATTCTTGAACAGCCATTCATTTTGGATGAACGACAAATCAGGCTTAGTATTCCAAGGGCGAAATTTGAAGCAGCGGACGTGGAGACAGAGTTTCGGTGGCACGTCAAGGCGCTTAAACTTGCTGACAAACGTTTTGAACTACCAGAGAAGGGCCTAGTGATTCTGGTGGGACCCAATAGCAGCGGAAAGTCTCACACGTTGCGCAACATCTTCAAAGAAGTTGACTCGAATCCTATTGGGTTTGGAACTACTGTCGAGCAAACTAAACTTGGTCCCGATCATCTATGGCGCAATTGGCGTCGACGAAAATTTCAGATGGTCCGTCGCGGCGATCGACATGTTGCGGAAACCCACGCAAAAACAGATGTCGCTAACGAAGGGCGGCAAGGTACGCCAGCAGATAGACCTGACCTTGTGTATTTTCAATCAGTTGATGAACTGCTTGAGGTAACCAGATATCAAACTCTCACTAGCGTTCATGATCAGGCTACCAGCCTTGTCGACTTGGTAATGCGAAAACCAGAATGGATCGAAGAGGTTCAAACTCGTTGCCTGAAGTGGTTTGGCAAAAAGCTGCTGCCCGATTTCGGTCCTACAATTGGGTTTCGCGTCGCGCCGAAGAATACCGTTGTTGGAGAACAATCGTGGAATGCGGAATACCTGCGCAGCATTGCGGATTTTTCAAAGCTGGAGCATGCGGGTGATGGGTTGCGCAGCTTTGCGGCAACCAACTTCGTGTTAATGACGTGTCCTCACAAGCTATTGCTTCTCGACGAGCCAGAAGCTTTTCTGCATCCGCCAATGGCCCGCACCGTTGGTGAACTATTGGCCGAGCAAGCACTGACTAGACAAGTCATCGTTTCCACGCATAGCGCTGAACTTGTCATGGGTGCTATTGCACGCCAGGACATCGAGATTACAATTATTCGCCTCGACCGAAACGGCGACGAACAGAGGGCGCATCATGTAAAAGCTGAGGTATTGCGCAAACTCGTCGGGGGAAAGCCTGATGCAGAGTCCAGTGAGCTTATTAATTCCATGTTCTTTCCAGGCGCTATCCTGGTAGAAGCTGATCGGGACCGGCGGTTCTATCGAACTATCTCTGGATCAAATCAAGTTAATTTCATCAATTGCCACGGTAAGCACGCAATGCCCGCGAAGGCGGCGTTTTTAAGGGCCGTCGGAGTACCCACTGCGGTAGTGGTGGATTTTGATATTTTGCGAGACGCAGAGCAAGTCGACCATTTGGTCGATGCGCTAGCGGCGTCATCTCCACACCATCAATCGGTGGTTCAAAACATTCGCGACTCACCATTGAAAGATGCGTTTATTCGCCGACGATTTACCTACAACGAACTAAAGACACGGAGCCTTGATGCGATAGATAAGGCGGAAGGTCTTGAAGACGGGAAGCAAATAGACTCTTTGCAGGCTGATTTGAAGAAAATTGTCGAAGGAAACAAAATGGGAAAAGAGGTGAAGAGCAAAGGGCTCGGCTACTTTGCCAATCCGGAACGTACGGCGATCGAAGCTCTGTTGGAATTGCTTGGCGGCCTAAGTCTATTTGTAGTTCCTGTTGGTGAACTCGAAGGCTGGTGGCCTAACGGTCGAGCAAAGGATCGATGGTTTGATGAATTCCTCGTCGAG
>JAYWHS010000685.1:0-3028 GCA_043777635.1 Kofleriaceae bacterium
GTGTCCCAGCCCATGCGCCATGAGCCGCTCACGATCGGTGCAAAAAACTGTTGCACTACCTCACTGCGCCAAGCGCCGATCAACGTGCCATACGGTGCATTCAACGCTCGCAAGATCGCAGCTGCAAAAATACCAACATCGTCGATAGTTCCGAACAGGCCGGCATGGCCCATGATGCCACCCGCAGCATGGCAGTTTTCATCATGAACTTGGCCAATCACTAGCCCGCGATGCGCACATTGTTCGGTGGCCACCGCAGCCAGCTGTGCGGCAGTTGTGCGTTGTAAATCAATGAAGCGTGCGTGTGGTAGTTGCAGTGGCGTAGCCACCCAGCGAGCGAACAATTGATCCAGCGTAGTGCCGGTGATGCGCTCCAGCACGGTGGCAAGCATCATGTAGCCAAGGTCGCTGTACAGTTGTTGTTGGCGCGACGGGTACGCCAATGCTGTGCGCTGGGCGAGCTCGATGATGACATACCGAGGGTCGCTGCGTTCGAGCTGGAATTCACGACTCCACAAGTGCTGGTAAAACATTACATGACTGGCGCAGCCGGCGCGGTGGCTCAGCAAATCGGCAATTGTGGCCGCAGGTGCAAATCCAGCAAAAAAAGCACCGACTGGCCAAGCTAGGTTGAGCCAGCCCTGGCTGACTAACGCCATCGCGATCGCGGTGGTTGCCATGGGTTTGGTCAGAGAAGCTAAATCAAACAGAGTTGTCTGATCGATGCCGGGAGGGGCCGGCCGCACCGTCGGTTGCCAGCATGTGCCTTGATGGTCGCGAACAAGTATTTGCGGGCCACAAGCGATCTGCACGGCGGCGGCACTACCGAGGCCATTTGCCAGCGCCGAGCGGAGTAAGGAGCTTGGCAACACAATGCATGGATCATACCTGGTTGCTGGCAATTACGCACCGGGGGCGGCTCGTGTTACAATGCGCGTCCTGTGACTCGATATGAGCTGCTAGACCGCATCGGGGTCGGCGGCATGGCAGAAATATTTCGCGGCAAAGCCGTGGCCGCTGGCGGCTTTGAAAAGCCAGTGGCGATTAAACGTATTTTGCCGCATCTGAGCGCGGATCAACGATTCGTCGAACTCTTGATTGCCGAAGCCAAGGTGCTGTCGCAGCTGCGCCACCGCAATATTGTCCAGATCTTCGACGTCGGGTTGGGCGATGACGGCAAGTACTTTTTGGTCATGGAATTTGTTGATGGCAAAGACTTACTCGCCATCAAAACCGCTTTGGAGTCGCGGCGGCAAAAGTTGCCTTTGGATATCGTGTTGCACATCGGTGCCGAGCTTTGTGATGCACTGGGCCACGCCCATGCTGCCAAGGGCGCCGACGGTTCGCCGATGAAGCTGGTCCATCGTGATATTTCGCCGTCCAATATCCTGATTTCGCGGGCCGGCGAGGTCAAGCTCACCGACTTTGGCATCGCAAAACGGGCCGAAGAACATACTGGTATCGGTGGTGTGCGAGGCAAATTTGCCTATATCTCGCCGGAGCAAGCGCGCAATGAGCACATTGACCCACGCAGTGATGTGTTCTCCGCTGCGATTTTGTTGTGGGAACTGCTGACTGGCCGGCCGCTGTTTTCAGCATTGACGGATCTCGATGCCTTACGAGGCGTGCGCGATAGTGAAATTCCGTTGCCATCGTCAGTTGATCCGTCGTTGCCGCCGGAAGTGGATGCCATCATTATGACGGCGCTGGCCAAAGATCCGGTGCGGCGCTACACCGGGGCGCTACAGTTTGGCGCCAAACTGCGAACGTTGCGATATAGCTTGAACGAAGCTAGCAGCGATCCAGCGGCCGAATTAGCGCGCGCAGTTGAGTTGGCGGCAATGGTGCCAGTGGCGCCGAAAGCTCGCAGAGCGCCACCGCGTGGCGAGTTCGATATGGGTGAAGCCACGGTGATTCGAATTCGTACGGCGGATGCGTTTGCTACCGGCGGTAACGATATCGCTGCGTTGTCGCGGGCACGTCAAGTGATCGAGCGTTTTGAAGAAGAAGAGACGCGCATGTCGCAACTTGGGCCCGATGGCAAGTTGCAGTCGTCGCCAGCTGGGACTGGTAAATCCAAAGATGATCGCCAAGCGCTGATCGCTGCCGCCCGTGGTTTTGCTGCGCCCGACGAAGAAACTCGGATGGCATCGCCCGGGAAACTTGAACGTGGCAAGTCGGCGGGGTTGCCGCCGCGAAATACGTTTTTTGGCGACGAACGAACAGCCCTGGCACCAGCCGGCATGGTGGAGGAGTTACGCGTCGCTTCAGAGGCAGACGAGTTAGATGAGTCCGACTTGATCAACGAAGCTTCGGTCGCGGAGGCACCGCGATATCAAGTCGCCATCAGTGAACCGGTGGCAAGTCGGGTGGCGTTACCGCCGCCTAAAATTGCCAAGCCAGTCGCTTTTGGCATTGCACCGATGAGCCCCGCGCCGACATGGACTCCTCCTCATGCGCCGATTTCGACGCAGCCCGGGCCTCATGACTTTAATCCTCCGATGGTCCGGCCGCGCGCTGCGTCGCCAACGTTACGTGACGCCCATGAGCCGAATTATCGCGCCGGAAATCTACCGACGGTGGCCGGCTTTGATGATCGAAGCAAACGCAACAGCACGATCGTATTCGCGCTGGTCGCCGCGGCATTGATCGCAGCGTTGGCGTTCGCGATCACGCGGGCGTTGATGCATCGCGGCCCAACGGCGCCCTTGGTGCAGCCAGCGCCGAGGTAACGTCGTCACGATGTCGGTTGCTAGCGCGCGCTACTGCCATGTGCATTGAAAGCGGCAATGGGCGGCACCATCGACACGACAACTGGATTCGATGACCCTGACATTTTTGCCACCGGATAATTCGACGGAACGTTCGACCCAGCCGGCGACGTTGGCGCAATGAATTTTGTCGGGTGTGGCAAAATCGAACAGGCGCATCTCCGCGCTATGTGAGCCGCGTGTGTACAACTCGAGTTTGCCACTGTCGTAGTACGCACTCCACAAGCGCGCACCACGGCCCAAGATCCAATACACCG
>JAYWHS010000686.1:0-3028 GCA_043777635.1 Kofleriaceae bacterium
GGTGATGTTGTCATGCGTTACGCCAATGATGTCGTCGATATTGGCAGCGCAAAGAACGTTGCGGTCATCGCCTCGATAATAAATGCCATCCATGTCGGAGGTCGACTCGGTGCAAGCTTGTGCTGCCAGGCTCGCGACGCTCATCGAGATGAGACGCAACGCCGTCGCTGTTCGCATCGAAAAACGCTGTGATATGTTGTCCGGGCTTTGGTGCATTTGCGTCGGATATTGATTGCCAGCCTCGGGCTGTGTGCCGTAGTGGCACCAGCACATGCTGACGGAAGTGTAGCCTCGGCGCAAGACCTGGTGACGCGGCCTGTGGTGCTGCCGGTCGGATCCGTTGAAGTTGTTGGCAACGTTGAAGGTTGGTTGTTGCCGGGGCATGTGTTGCAAGCGGTGTCGCTGGCGCCGGATGTTTACGTTGGGGTTACCCCGCAGTTGACACTTGGTGTGATCACCAGCAATCGGGCGCTGGCGCGCTTGGCCGCCGGCGCAGGAGTTTGTTTTGGATCTGAGCATTCCGGCTGTGTGGCACGCGTCAGCAATATCGGTATTGACGCCAAGTTCAGTCTGGGTCGCAAATCGTGGACGCTAGCACCGCATGGCCGTTTGGTGATGCGGCAATTTTCGCCGCAGAAACCAGCGTTGATGATGGGCGCATTGGTGGGTTGGCAGCGTGGCCGATGGGCCGTGGCTGCCGATCCGTATGTTCAGTTTGGGTTGCTCAATCAAGATCGCGGTAATCGCAACAGCGTGCATATTCCGATTTGGTTGCGCGTGCAGCCGACGTGTCGTTGGCAGTTGGCGCTTCGCACCGGGTTCGACAGCGACTTTGCCGTGCTGCGCGATGGCTGGCATGGCGCCCTCGGGGGCGTCGTGACTACGGCCGTGCGGCCTGATGTTGATCTTGAATTGAGCGGAGGTGTCCGTAGTGCGTTTGGTCCACAAAATACCGCGAAGGAACGTTCGATTGTTTTTGCAGTGATCGTTCGACCGTAGCCGAGGCGCACGCCCGAGCAGCTGGTGCGTTACACGGCAGCTTTCATTAGCGGCGATTGTTCGCGATTTTTCAGGAAGCGAATGGCCGGATAGTCGGTGGCGGCGCGGTTGAGCTGCCAGTCGTTGCGGGCCAGGAAAACGGTGGCACCGGAGTGGTCTTCGGCGATGTTGTCGCGGTTGGCATCGGCAAAACGTTTGATCAACTTGGCGTCGTCGGCATCAACCCAACGAGCGCGCTCAAACGACGTGGCTTCGAAATGACAAGGCAAATCGTATTCCGAGCGAATGCGATCGGCCAAGACTTCGAACTGTAATGCGCCGACGACACCGACGATAAAGTCCGAGCCTAAGAACATTTTGAAAACTTGGGCACCACCTTCT
Source organism: Kofleriaceae bacterium (assembly GCA_043777635.1). GTDB lineage: Bacteria > Myxococcota_A > Polyangia > Haliangiales > Haliangiaceae > JABFXX01. The sequence continues at coordinate 1,381 of JAYWHS010000686.1, forward strand.
TCGGCGATTTGCTCCAGCGCACGGCCCAGGTGTTTGGCCTTCATTGGATCATCGGAGCGCACGCGCCGCAGATACTCTGGCGCAAAACTTGGAATGCCGGTGAAGTGCAGGGTTTCACCCTCGGTGAGTGCGTCGCCAATGCGCAGCGTGCCGTGGTTCGGAATCCCGATGATATCGCCGGCCCAGGCCTCCTCGGCGATTTCGCGTTCGTTGGCTTGGAACAACATGGCGTTGTGCACACCAATCACTTTGGCGGTGCGCGGCACGGTCAGGCGCATACCGCGGGTGAAATGGCCCGAGGCCAAACGCACAAACGCAATGCGATCGCGGTGCTTAGGATCCATGTTGGCTTGGATCTTAAAAACGAAGCCCGACACTTTGGTTTCGGATGGTTCGATCTTGCGTTCGCGACAGGGCTGGGCGCGCGGCGGCGGCGCCAAACGGCCGAGGCCCGACAATAATTCACGCACGCCGAAGTTGTTCACCGCACTGCCGAAGAACACCGGGGTTTGGTAGCCCATGCGGTAGGCTTCGAGGTCAAACTTGGGGCACAGCTCGCGCACCATGGCGACGTCTTCACGCAGTTTGGCAACCGCGTTGGGCGGCAGCAGTTGGTCAAGCATGGGATCATCAAGACCCTTGCAGGTGATGCCTTCTTGGATGCGCTCGCCTTTGCTGCGCTCCATCAAATACAGCTGATCTTGAAAAAGATCGTAACAACCGAGAAACTCTTTGCCCATGCCGATCGGCCAACTGGCCGGCGTCACTTCAAGCTGCAAATCGTTGGCAACCTCGTCGATGATCTCAAACGGATCGCGGCCGTCGCGGTCCATTTTGTTGACGAACGTAGCGATCGGCACATCGCGCAAGCGACAGACTTCAAATAGTTTGCGGGTCTGGGTTTCGATGCCCTTGGCGGCGTCGAGCACCATGACCGCGCTATCGACGGCGGTTAGCGTGCGGTAGGTGTCTTCGGAGAAATCTTCGTGGCCTGGGGTATCGAGCAAGTTGAAGATACAGCCTTCGAAATCGAACGTCATGACCGAGGTGGTGACCGAAATCCCCCGCTCACGTTCGACTTTCATCCAGTCCGAGCGAGCCCGGCGACGATCACCGCGTGCTTTAACAGCACCGGCCATTTGAATCGCGCCACCAAACAGCAGCAGCTTTTCCGTCAGCGTGGTTTTGCCGGCGTCAGGGTGAGCAATAATCGCAAACGTACGACGACGAGCAATAGGCGCGGGCAGGGCTGGAGACTCAGACATAGCGGGCGCTGTATACCGCAACTTGTCGTCGGGAAGACACGATCATTTGCCGTTTTGGGCCGATTGTGAGGGTTAACGACGCAGGTCCGCCCCGGCTTTGGTGCCCGGCTGCAATGTTGGCCGCGTTGCTGGCCGGCGCGCTGGCTCACGCGCAACGCGAAGAATCAGGTAGGATCGCTCGGTGAGCAACTCTGAAATCTCCCATGATGATGGTCGCGTTGAGCTGGCGTCTCATGAGCATATTGCGACATCGGCGCTGTACAATCACGATTTAGCACCGGTGCGGGTTGCCGATCGGACGTGGAGTGCCTGGGATTTTGCCGCCCTTTGGGTGTCGATGGCGCATTGCATCCCGACCTACATGATGGCGTCGAGCCTGATCG
>JAYWHS010000687.1:0-10397 GCA_043777635.1 Kofleriaceae bacterium
GTTGGTATTTACCTGGCCACACGACCGCAACGTAGCGGGCAGCCACCAGTTACCAGCGTACCGGCAGCGCAGCTCCAAACCGTTGACGCTAACAATTCAGTTGGCTCACCAACCGGTGAAACGCCCGCCACGATGACTGGCAGCGGCAACTTGAATTCCATCGATTCGGCTGGCACAGGCATTGGAAGCAACGCCGGAAGCAATGCGCTCGGCACCGATGTCAACGGCAAAGCCGTCGGTGAAATTAAGAATCCTGAACTGCCGAAAGATACCACCGCAAGCAAGCCCGACAAGGTCACCGGCAAGACCGGAAAAACCAACGGCAAGACCAGTAAAATGCCGCAAGTTGTCAAAGTCATCGTTAAGCCCGAGATCAAGCCCGAGGTCAAACCTGAGGTTAAACCGATAAAAAAATGCGATGCATTTTCAACGGCCGACGGCTGCAAGTCCGCGCCAAAATGAAACTAGCGAACGCTACCGGCTGCACCCATGCACGCTTTTGAGTTAGTCTTGCGACGATGCAATTTTCTCGACTGACCACCAAATCCACGTTGGCTGCGCTGTGTACCGTTGGCGTTACTCTGGCAACCACATCGCTGGCATGGTCGCAGGATAAAACGCCTGCGGTTGCATTGTTTGAAGCGGGTCGCGCCCTCGCTGAAAGCGGGCAACAAGCGGAGGCCTGCAAGAAATTTGAAGAATCGAATCGCCTCGATGATCAAAACGTTGGCACCTTGCTCAATTTAGGCCTGTGCAACGAAAAACAACAAAAGTGGCAAACTGCGCTGCGTTGGTACCGAGCATCGTTGGAGCGAGCCCAGCGTTCAAAAGAACAAATCCAGATCGATGCCGCGAGTGGCAAGATCACGGAGCTGACTGATTTAGTGCCCATCATCAATATTCAGTTCACTGGCGTGCCGCCAGAAGGCACGGCGGTGTTGGTTGATGGTGTTGCCATTGACCGTGTGAAGTGGCCGCAAATTGAAGTCGACAACGGTTCTCACACGGTGGAAGTGCAAGCGCCTGGCAAACAAGCATTTCGCGAAACCGTCGAAATGAACACCAAAAGTAAACACACCACCACGGTCGTCTTGGCGGTGAAAGCTGCCGACCCAGTGCCGACCCAGTGGAAACGCAATGCGTATATTTTTGGCGGGATTGGTGCCAGCTTGGTAGTTGCGGCGCCGATTTCAGCGGCCGCGTTGTGTGGTTTTGGCAATCTTTTTAGCCATTGTGAAAATAACAAGGCGATAAAATTTGGTTCTAACGGACTGTGGATTGGCGGCGCGGCCATGCTCGGCGTTGGAGCGTATTACTATTTCTTTGCCCCGAAGATGACCGCCGGCGGCACGGCCATGGTGCCAACCGTCGGCAACGATGGCGTTGGCCTGGCCTTCATCGGCGGATTCTAGCTGACGCTGGTGCTGGCTTGCGCTACAAGCGCATCACCATGAACTACGTGCGCTTGTTAATCGCCACACTGGTGTCCTCGCTGTTGATGCATTGCAGCGACGGTGGCGGGACACCTGACGCTGCCGATGCTCCGCCGATTCCTGCAACCGCAAACCCACAGCGGGGCATCGCCAGCACGGCGCTAGCTGTCAACGCCGATGCGATGTCGGCAACAGCGACAATCGTGCTCGAACCCAGTGCCACGGTTGGCGCCACGTTTGAAATCGGCGATATTTCCATTGTCGACGTCAATCAAACGTTGCCGTCCGGTGCCGCACCGCTGCTTTGGGTTGACCGCGGTGCAACCCTCGATGTTGGCGTTGCAGCGGCGACTGAACCAACCACGTTGGTGATTCGTTACACATTTAGCAAGCACACAAAATTCGATGGCTACAATGGCACCGCCACCGGAGCTTACACGTTGGTGTGGCCGTACTACTGCGGCAACTTGTTTCCATGTCACTCGGCACCGGCCGACGGCACAGCGTTTTCGGTCGAAGTTACCGCCCCAACCAGTGGGCTCAAAGTAATTGCGCCGATTGGCGTGATCAACGAAGCGCCATCGTACCAACTTGCGTGGGCGGTCGGCGACTATCAAGATCTTGAAGTAGGCACAACTGCCGCAGGCACCCGCATCGTGACGTCGTATCTGCCCGGCGAACTAACCAAAGCGCAACAAGGTGGTGCCAATTTGGTCGCTGCATTTGCATGGATGGAAACCACCTTGGGACCGTATCGCTTCGGGCCACAAGCCGGCACGGTTTCGGTAAAATGGGGCCCGGGTGCCTTTGGCGGCATGGAACATCATCCCCGTTGGCATGTCGCGAGCGCAGCACTTGCCGACGAAGAAACCAATGTGCATGAAGCCGCGCATGGTTGGTACGGCGACGGGATTCGCATCGCATGTTGGGAAGACTTTGTCTTGTCGGAAGGCACCACGTCGTACCTAGCCGGGCGGGCTTTAGATGTGGTGGCCCCAACAGTTGGCGCGGCGGTTTGGAGCAGTTACCAAGCTGACCTCGCCAACATTGGCCCGATGCAGCCAGTCTGGCCAACCGGGTGCAATCAGATCGACATCATCAAAGATGGGCTATTTAGCCGTGCGCCGTACATGCGCGGGGCTTTTTTCTATCGCGCCGTCGCTGGCAAAGTTGGGGCGGCGCAACTCGACAAAGCGTTGGGCAAATTCTACCAAGCCCACGCTGGTAAAGCGGCCCACATGAGCGACATGCTAACCACCATCATGACCGAGACCGGTTTTGATCCAACCAGTTGTGCCCAGAGCTGGTTGCGCGCCACTACGATTCCCGCCGTTGGGCCGTGTCCGTAGCTCGCGACCTACGGATCGCAGTGGCGTTGACCGATTGGTTCGGTCGAGCGCAGCGCGATTTACCGTGGCGGCGCAGCCAAGATCCGTACGCGATTTGGGTGAGTGAAATTATGTTGCAACAAACTCGGGTTGCAACCGTGATTCCCTATTGGCAACGATGGATGGCCGAATTCCCGACGGTGCAAGCACTTGCGGCTGCGCCCAGCGATGCCGTGCTGGCGCGGTGGGCCGGCCTAGGCTACTACCGCCGTGCCCGCAACCTGCACGCTGGCGCCAAAGCGGTGGTTGGCCAATTTGCGGGCGCGATGCCGTCGCGAGCTGCTGACTTACGCGCCGTGCCTGGCATCGGGCCGTACACCGCTGGCGCGATTGCTTCGTTGGCTTTTGCCGAGCGCACGCCATTGGTTGATGGCAATGTAGCGCGTGTCGTAGCGCGCATTGACGCCATCACCAGTGACATCAAGTCGACCAGCGCTACCAAGCTGTGTTGGCAACGCGCCGGTGACCTAATGGCTGCCCTGCCCGCTGCCCGCACCCCAGGTGCACTCAACCAGGCGTTAATGGAACTTGGCGCCCTGATCTGCACACCTGGCACTCCCAACTGTACCCAATGTCCGCTTTCCGGACAAAAAGTATGCAAGGCGGAAATGACCAATGCGCAAGCGCAGTATCCGGTGGTAGCCAAGCGCAAAGCCGCCGCCGACTTGCAACTGCTGGCATTGCAGGCTGCTTGGATTCAAACCAACCAGGGCATCGTGTTGGCGCGGCGCAACCCAGCCGGTCTTTTTGGCGGCTTGTGGGAATTACCGAGTGCGCCGGTGCGTGCCAGTGTTTGCGCTGCGTGGCACTTAACCGACGCCGGACACAGCACGGTGGCCCACCATCAGCAAGTGTTGAGTCATCGGCGCCTCGACATCGAAGTTTTCATTGCACCACTTGGCAAGCCAGGCAAAAGACGCTACGCCCCGATTCTCGATCTTGCAGTCTACGACGACTGGCGGATCGTGCCGCTGACCACCGCTGCGACACTCGGAATCTCTGCTGCCACCGCTGCCATTATTGCTAAGTACAAGGATGCTCCATGGACGCTAACCCCAAAGCCCTCGCGCTCTTCAACGAAGGCTACGAAAAAATCTTGGCTGGCATCGGTGAACTCGGCTTCGATATCACCGACGCCAACTTCATCGACACTGCCGCGCGGGCGGCCAAAGGCTTCCATGAGCTCATCAACGACCAAGCCAAAGTCAAAGGCGAAGTAGACGCGCTGCTTGCAAAATGCTTTCCAGCAAAATTTCGCGAGATGGTCATCTCAAAGCACAACACGGTATTTGGCTTGTGTCCGCATCACTTGCTGCCGGTAATTTACCGGGTGTCGTTGGCCTACATCCCCGTTGACCGCGTGCTTGGTCTTTCAAAGCTATCAAGGTTAGCGCGCCTGATCGCGCGCGGCCCACGGTTGCAAGAAGACTTGACTCACGAACTCGCGGAGCTGCTGCACGTACAACTTGAATCGCAGGGTTCAGCTATCTACGTCGAGGGCTTACACATGTGCATGGCCGCACGAGGCGTTGGTGCGCATGAAGCGCGGCTAGTGACATCGGCGGTGCGCGGCGTGTTCTTAGAAGCAGCGACCCGGCAAGAATTTATCAAACTAGTAACGACACCGCCATCGACGGCCTGGTAACGCCGCCCATGCAAGTGGTGGCGCTACATGGCTTCGCCAATACCGAAGCGCAATGGGATGCCGTCGCAGCAGCGCTACCAGCATCGATACACCTTCGCACCGTTGCCTTACCGGGCCATGTCAACGGTGCCCCGGTTGGGTCAAGTTGGAACGCAACCGTCGAAAATCTCGCGCAGGTGGTCAATCCGCCGGGCCAACAGCCCGCAGCTTTGGTCATTGGCTATTCGCTGGGCGCACGCCTCACGCTTGGCTTGGTCGCAGCTGGCCACGTTGAACACGTCGTGTTGGTCAGCGTACATCCTGGATTGCAGCTCGAAGCTGAACGCGCCGCGCGGGGTATCGCCGATGCCGCGTGGGCCAGGTTGCTGCGCACCCAGGGCATCGCGGATTTTGCACGGGCATGGCAAGCGCAACCACTATTTGACTCACAGCAGCAGGTGTCAGCCGACCTACGAAGCGCCCGCGCCACGCAGCGCTTGCGGCATCATCCGACTCAGCTGGCCGACGCCTTACTATGTTTAGGGTTAGCGGCGATGCCCGACTATCGCGACGTGATCGCTGCGAACCAACACCGCATCCACCTCGTAGTCGGCGCGCTCGATTCCAAATTCGTTGCAATCGCGCAACAACTTACGACCGCCCATCCGGATGTACAGTGTACCCAGATCCCGGGGTGTGGCCACGACCCCACGCTCGAATCACCGACGGTGGTAGCGCAACTTTTAGCAGAGGTCGCGACCTCAGTTCATAGTCGTCGCATCATCTAATTACGCGCTGCGTCGTAGGTTCGTCGAGATTAGTCACGCCCACCGACTTGCGCTCCTCGGACAAATGAGTTGCAGTAGCGTCCCCCAAGATGAGTGTTGTTGTTAAACCCATCGCGACTGTAGTTTGTACCAGCACCACGCCGGCGCGCTCAGCGTCAACGCTGCTGCAATTCCTGCGTGCACGAGCTCGTGGCACATTGGCTCCGAGCTCAACACCGCAACGCGCCACGGTAAAAGCCATTGATGCAGCTGAGCCAAGGGCTGCATCACGTTCGCAGCAGGACGCCTCTGCACCGGGCAGCAACGATTCGCGCTATCGAATTTTCAGCGGATCGTCACACCGGTTACGGCTGCAAAAATAGCCGCTGGATTTCTTCCGGAATGCGCTGCGGTCGGCCGCTATCGCGCTTGATCATGACCCACGTAGTTGTCGCATTAATCGCCATCGTGGTGCCAACGGTAATCTCGGTGCGGCGCACGCATGACACCGCCTTCATCGATTCGATCCAAGTCCGGCCCAGCACAACATCGCCGAGCTTGACGGAGTACCCGTAGTCAATTTCGTGCCGCTTGACGACGAAGATGCCGCCAAAATCGACATAGCGCTGCCAATCCCAACCGTGCGAATTCGAATGCTCAATCGCTAGGTCTTGCATCCACCGGACGTACACAATATTGGAAACATGGTCAGCATCGTCGATGTCGTCGTGCCGAGGTACCAGCGGCATCGTAAAAGCCCGAGCGATTGAATTCACGATGCGACGCTATCACGGCTGCTGGGTAAGTTGACCGCAGCGCTGGCCGCAGCCGGCGTCGGCGCACCATCAGCACCCAACCAATGCACCGCTGGCAATGCACCGACATCGCCGGTGATAAGCCGCGCGCCGCGTTGAAACGTCAGCCACGACCAACCCCAATGAAACACCACCAGCAGGCGATTCTTGAAGCCAACCATAAACATGATGTGGACCACCCACCAAAGCAGCCAAGCCACCAAACCATGTTTGGCCACTCGTTTGGTGACTACCACCGCCGAGGCTCGACCGATGGTCGCCATTGAGCCTTTATCGCGGTAACGAAACGCTGGCCGCGTCGTCGCAGCGCCGTGCTTGACCAACCGGGCAATCAAGCCACCAACGTGGTGACCTCCTTGCAGGGCACCTTGGGCCACGCCTGGCACGATGGCATCCGTCGGTTTGCCTGGGCCTATATCCGCGGCTTTGGCCAAATCACCGACGACAAAGATGTTGCGATGACCCTCGATCGAAAGATCTGGCAGCACCACAACGCGACCACTGCTATCGACGGTTGCACCGAGAGTTGCACCCAGCGGCGATCCTTCTACCCCTGCCGCCCATAAAACAGTGCGCGCACCGATCCATGTCTCACCCGCCGCATTTTTGACCTGCACACCATCACTGGTCACATTGACCACCCGCGATGAAGTTAGCACTTCGACCTGCCGCTTTTGCAGCGACACTGCGGCCGCAGCCGAAAGCTTGGCCGGATACGTGGACAGCACACGATCACGGCCTTCAACCAACAACACTCGGACCGCCGTTGGATCGATGCTGCGAAAGTCGTTGGCCAGGGTGTGCAAACCGATTTCACCCAGCGCACCGGCCAACTCAACTCCCGTTGGGCCACCCCCGACAACTACAAACGTCAGCCAGTCGCGCTGCTTTTGCGGATCGGCTTCGCGTTCTGCGGCTTCGTACGCCAAAAATATTCGTTTGCGGATGCGCAACGCATCTTCAATCGATTTTAGACCCGGGGCAAGTGCGGCCCAATCATTGCCAAAGTACGAATGGGTGGCGCCGGTTGCAACGACAAGATAATCAAAACTCAGCTCACCATCATCCAGCACGACGGTTTGGCTTGCAACATCGATGCGCTTGGCTTCGGCTAACAACACCCGGGCGTTGCGTTGCTTGCGCAGCGCTGCACGAATTGGATACGCAATATCACTTGGGTTAAGAGCTGCGGTCGCAACTTGATAGAGCAACGGTTGAAACAAATGATGATTGCGCCGATCGATGAGCGTGACGTGGACCGGTGCTTTGGCCAACGCACGGGCCGCTGCTAAGCCAGCAAACCCGCCGCCAATGATCACAACATGGGGAACCCGAAGCGAAGGCATGGCGCTACGATGCACCCTGGCGCGCGATTCGTCGCAGGTGCGTTCAAGGTTTCGGGCAGTTGCCCCGGTAAAAACCGATCATCTAGCTAGAATATGTCGGCCGGTAGTGACGTCGAATAGCCAGATCCAAGTTAACGTTGGGTGTCCGCACACAGGAGCCGTTATGCGAAATAAACTCTCTAAGATATTGTTTTCATTTGTACTTGTCACCAGCGTAGTGGCTGGCGACGCTAGTTTTGCAAGTGCCAAACGCATGCCGGTACCACCGACAGCACCAACGGTTCCGATGCCAACGCCAACCCCGCCGGTATCGCACCCTGGCCGTGGCCATGGCCACGGTCGTGGACCGAACGGGCCAATGGCACCAAACGCACCAACACAAGCGCAGCCGGTGCCGGTGCCAGCACCGGTGCCAATGCCGGTGCCCCCACCGCCGCCGCTGGCCTACCCAACGGTTGCACCGCCTGCGCCGCAAGCGGAAAGCCGCGTAACGAAACGCGGGTCAGTCTGGATAAGTGGCCGATGGTCGTGGCGCCGCGGCGAATGGGTTTGGGCACCTGGCCGACTTGAAAATGTTCGAACCAGCAAGCGCTGGCAAGATGGCCGTTGGGAACAACGCCAAGATCGTTGGGTCTTCGTCGAAGGCCAATGGATTGATGTACCAAGATTCGCAACCACCGCGCCGCCTGCGCCGCAAGTTGAAAATGTTGTGCCACGTGCTGGTTACATCTGGCTTTCGGGTAATTGGGAATGGCTCAATGGCGAGTACTCTTGGAATCCTGGGCGTTGGTCACCAGTTCACAAAGGCCTACGCTGGCAAGCAGGTGTCTATGTGCAACGCGGCAACTCGTGGATGTGGACCAACGGTGGTTGGGCTGCGGATGTTGTAGTCCCGCCAGTGCCGCCAGTCGTTGTTGTACCGCCTCGACCACCGGTTGTTGTGGTGCCACCCCCACCAGTTGTTGTAGTGCCACCACCGGTACTCGTGCGCCCGCTGCCCTACAATCCGCCGGTGCCACCGCCTGCACCACCAGTGCCCGTGCGCCCGCTGCCCTACAATCCGCCGGTGCCACCGCCTGCACCGCCTGCACCACCAGTGCCGCCTCGGCCCGTAGTTGTCGTGCCACCACCACAACCGGTGGCCCCACCACCGGCGCCTCGTGCCGAAACCGTTGCACCGCGCGCCGGCTACATTTGGGTCGCTGGAAACTACAAATGGGACAAGGGTGAGTACGCTTGGATGCCCGGCCATTGGGAACGCACGCGTGCCAACTCACAATGGATCTCCAGTAAATGGGAACTGCGTGGCGGGTTCTACATTTATATCCAAGGCGGCTGGCGATAGTGGACAGGGACCTTGCCCGGTCCCTGTTTCGACGATGAGCTACCGAAATTCACCCAGCTCCACCATTATCCGCGCGGTTCGTCAGCGCGGCCGTCATGCAACGCTGACCACGTAACAGCACGTTGGGCAGCGCGCTGCGATCCATGACTTGCGCTTGGTCCCAAGGCAGCGCAGAGTCGGGCCATGGACAAAGACTTTTTCATGTATGTCCGTTCCGCCACGTTGGCGCAATGGTTGGTTGGGGTTGGCCTTGGTTTCGTAGCGTGGTTCTTGGTGCGCTATGTGATCATGGGTTTTTATACGGTGGATCAAAGCGTCCGCGCCGTGGTCACCAGCTTCGGCCGTGCCGAGCGGCTGGCCGGCACCACCGGTAGTAGTTTGCCGCCGGGTGACCGTGAGCGTTATGCCTATCCACACGTGCGGGTAGTGCCCCCGGGTGGCCCGTATTTTCGTTGGCCATGGCAACAAGTGCATAAAGTTTCGATTGCAACGCGCACGGTGAACATGGCGTGGGATCCGCAATATCCGTCGGCAAATCTCAACGGCACGGTGCTTGAGGCCGTCACCAAAGACCAACTCAACGTGGCCCTGACCGGGCAAATTCGCTACCGCGTTTCAGAATCAAACTTGTACGCCTACTTGTTCGGCGTCAAGCGGCCCGAAGCTCACGTCATGGGTTACTTCATTTCGATTCTGCGCGAACGTATCGCCAACTTCGAAGCGCCGTCGACTGCGGACAAAATCGGCATGCTCGGCGATGGCAGTTCGCTAGTCCCTGGCGAAGCACCGCCGGTTGCGCTGGCCTTGCTCAAAGACGGCGATATCTCGGCGATCGCCGGGGTTTCGATCAACGACTTGCGCAAGAACCTACGCACGCTCAATGACATCATGGATCGAGACTGCGCGTCGTCGGTAGAACGCTACGGCGTTCACTTGGATGCGTCGCTGATCACTGAAATCGAACCGCCGCACGAAGTTGAATCGGCGCTCGCTGCCATCAACACGGCGCACAACAGCGTGTCGTCGGATATCAGCCTTGCGGCGGCCAGCGCGGATCAACGCATCGTGCAATCACGGCGCGCGGTTGAAATCGAAACCCTGCGGGCCCAAGCCGAAGTCGAACCAATGCGCGCATTGGCCAACCAACTCGCGCTGCTCAAACAACACGATCCTAAAGCGATCGACATTTATTTACGCAACGTGCGCTTGGGCCTGTACGCCAAAGCCGACCGCGTTTTCATGGAGGGCAAATAGTATGTCGCCGATTATCGCCGTTGCCGTGGTGAGTTTTTTCGCCTTTTTCCTCATTGTCCCGATGGTGCTGGGTCTGCTCAAACGCGCGGGCCTGTACATCATTGTCGAAGAACGCCAAGCCCAAGTGTTCACGCTGTTTGGTACCGTCGTAGGTACCTTCAACGAGCCCGGCCTGCATTCGCTATGGCCGCAGATGGGGCTCAAAGCGCTGTTGGTGCCATGGCTGGGCAAACGCTACGTGCTCGACCTGCGCATCGACCAAACCTATTTGCGTTCGCAACCGGTGAACTCCGAAGAAGGTGCACCGATGGGCGTTGGCGTTTGGTACGAAATGTACGTTTCGGATCCAATTGCCTATCTGTTCAAAAATCAAGATCCACGCGGCTCGTTGCAAGCCAACGTGTCCAACGCCAGCGTGCGCAGCT
>JAYWHS010000688.1:0-10382 GCA_043777635.1 Kofleriaceae bacterium
GGAAACACTGGTTCAGATCATGCAACTGCAACTGTGCTGGAGCACATACTTTCACGCCAGAATTCTGCGTTGAATGTCTTTTATACTCTCGTTGGCAGAATTCAGGAAGCTACGGCTACGGGGCAAGGTACTAGCGGAGGACAAATTGCCTCCGCAGCCTCGCGTCACCGCGCCGCATTGCGTGTTGATCTGCCGTTATCAGCGGACCGAGTTTCCGAAACCGAGGCAACAGGCCTCGCATCTCTTGACCGAGCTAATCACCTAGCACTGCTAGTTGCCCAACTCGAACAAGCTGCCGCTGTGATTGCGCAAGCACCGGCGTCAATCGCGACGCAGGCCCGGCAAGCGCTCGCGCGAGCGCAAGCCATTTTTGCAACCAACAATACCGGCGGAGCTATTGCCGTGACAGGAACGTTGAGCGTCAGCCGCGACCGACTGCAACTAACCGTGAACAATATCGGCGCAGAATCCCGGTCAACACCGTATTCAGGGACACTTCGCGATATGGCAACCGCAAGTGCCCCATTTCAGGTTTCGATTCAAGTTACCCATCCCGTACTAGTCCCGCAGATATTTGCCCGTCCCACTGTGATGGACGTGTCACCTGCGCAAGGTTTAGACCAAGCTGTGTTAACCGCAACGTTACATGGCAGCGGCGGCATTCAATGGAGCGGGATGACGGTTGAAACTCTTGGGCATATATCGCTTACGCAACGAGGTTTGCCTCCAAGTGACACTCACCAGGTTGACCGAGAACAAGTCATCGCGCGTGGTGAACTCGTGCGTGACCAGCTTGCACAAGCTTTACAGGAAACGCCGCTCGACCAACTTCGAAACGTCACGTTGTAACGAGTCATACTGTTAGATTGATATAGGAACGCGCCCCGTGTGCGCTCCGAGTGAAGCGACAATTCTTAGCGTCACCACAATACGATCCCCTAAACCCACCATGTTTGAATTTGAATACCGCCAAACACCGATGCCACCTGATGCGGTTCGCGACGAGCAGCGCCGGTTAGTTGAGGTGCGGCAGCAAGCCGACGACGTAACGAACGCGTTGTTGCGACGGCCGGCAATCGGCACCAGCGCACGCCACGAACATGAATCCGCGCGTGCCTCGTCCCCGGACCATGGTAGTCGAGCCGACGCGGCGACGGAACGCGGCGGTGATCACCGCGTCGATCGCGCCGTGATTCCTGGGCTGCGGGCGCTACGCGAGATGGCTGCCGCACTTGAAACCCTGCACCGTGGCGCAGTGTTGGGCGGTGCTGATCAATCTACTGACTATCAACGGACAGCCCACATCAGCGCCCAATCACTCGACCGGGCTGCACTGTTGTTGCGCAACCCTGCGCTGCGCAATCACGCCCACGCCGGCCAAACCGTCCCGGTATTGCAGCAACTCTCCACGCAACTGCGCGTGATGTCGGCGCATCGCCTCACGGAACTGGCGCAGACCGACGAGGCCGCTGCACTGGCCGAGCCGGTGGTCGTGGCCGCGTGTTTAGTCGAATCGCAACGTGAGCCAGAGCCGCTCGATGCATTGTTACGCTACGTCAGAGCCACCAACTCAACCGACTTGGCGATGACCGAGACCGCGCTGTCCCGCGCTGCATTGCGCACGTTGCAGATCGACCAAAATTACGAAATGCCGATCAACCAACGCTCACGTTGTGCACGCGGCGCTGATCTTGCTGCGCTAGCGACGGAAGTCCATGAATTGCGACGCTTAGCCGGCACGGGGCGCGCCTCGATCGAAGCGGTCGAACGACGGCAAGATTGGAGTCGCTACGCAATATCCAGCGCGAACCCCATTTCCACCGAGGGCACTGACGATGATCACATTGCAGCGGTTCGGCGCAACGCCGCGCTCGGCTTGCCCGAGTCAGTTGGCCAAGCGCTGTGGCGGTTGGTCGTTCCCAGCGAAACCCACCGACGCATTTTTTTCACCCGCGAATTTACCGATGCGCTATTCGCGCAACATATCGGCGACAACGGCGTGCTCAACGAAGCAGCCCTGCAGCAATGCAACGTAGCAAGCATCTTGCTTCGAGAGCGCAATGTACTCGCTCAGTACCGACGCTCAGCATGGTGGCAGCACTTGAATGACGCGGAATTCGCGCAACAGGCGGCGGCGGTGACCGCACGCTTTGAATTCCCATCATCAGCTTTTGAACGCGCGCCGGGCCGCGGCCTGCGCCGACGAATCACGCTTGACCCACGCCTGGTAGAAGCAATAACCAATTGGCAAGCGTGGCACCGCCGAGAGGCAGCCGTGTCGTGGGGCCTACTAGCGCAACGTGATCTTGAGCTACTGGGTATCATGCTGCCAGCCGCGACGGCCGAAACACCGACGGTAGCAGCCGCAGCATCCGAAGTTGCGGAGGAATCAGCTGCCGACCAGCGCGGGGTGGCGGCCGAGTTGCGTAGTGGCATTCACGATCGAATTTCGACGCTTGCAGGTGCGCACCGCGCTGATGACCGCGCCCATGCGCACGCGACGGGTCGACACAGCCGACGACGCCCGCCCCGTTCACGACATCCGGCAACCGACGTAGTGCCAGCACCAAGTGCCACTATTGAAAACACCGCAGCGGCTGCCAACGCCCAGCTCGAATCGTATCTAGTCGCGACTGTGCGGCCCACGATGGCAGCTGTTCCGGGTTGGAGTCCAGCGCAATCCGTCCGCCGCAGCGACGAACCGACCATCGCATGGGCAATGCGAATCGTGGCTGCGCTCACTGAAGTTGTTGGCGACCATGCGCATACCGCCGATGCTGCCGCCGCTGCGACGCTGCGCGAGATGGGGCTAGTGCTAGGCACGGGGCCATTGATTCGCGAAGGGTGGGATGCCCGGTTGACCGGCAGTGGACCGACTGGTGCCGGCCACGCAGAACGCGAGGCAGCACGCGCGGCGATCGCCGCCGGACTACCTGCGCCACCGCTTGCCACCGTTGAAGAACGGGCTGCGACGATCGAGCCGCAGCTGCAAAGTTTTCGTGAAAAACTGCAGCACCTACTGACCCTGATAGGCCCACCACTGAGCAGCCGCCCGCCGCAACCTAGCGTTGCATTTGCTGCGATTCGCACTGCCAGTGCCGCGGGTGACCTGGTGCCGCCACCGCTGGTTCGGCATCGGTGGCGAGCTACCTGGCCAACGCTGCCGGCGCAAGACGGTACCCTGGCGCAAGCGCGTGCTTGGCTGGCCGCTTTGCGAACTGCGCTCGGCACGACCACCCGAGAAATCGCGATCACGCAAAGTTATGCCGAACACATCGTCAACACCAACCCCGACGCAGTCATGGTTGATTTAAACCTGACCGGCATCGAAATTACCAACAACAACGGCAACGCGTTGCCACGCAGCGATATGCATTTGGATCCAGTGTTTGCCCTGCAAATGGCCCGCTTTCTCGGCTGGCTCAGCGGTCAAGGCGTGGTGCGCATGTGGACCTCTGGATTCTTGCGCAATGCGATGAGTGCGCAAGATACCCACCCGATGGGCATGGCGTGTGACGTCACCGGCTTCACCTTTGCCGAAAACAATACCGTGATTCATTTGCGCAGCGGGCTGCCAGCCCGTGTTCGGGCCGAGCCACTTCCCACAAGTCCAGCGCCATTGCATCGCCGCGACGACGCTGACAGCTCTCAACGCGATACCACCGAGCACGCCGGTGGTGACGATGGCCACTCGGATTGGTTCGATCATTCATCAATGTTGAACGGGCGTTCGCATGCCCACATCCTAATGGGCATTGCAGCTCAGATGACACACTACTTTGATCGCATCGTTGGGCCTGGGCACAACCCCGAACACATGAACCATTTCCACGTCGAAACCTCGCCCGGCGGCGCCCGCGCCGATGGCTTGCGGCTCCTCGCTATGTCGTCGGAGAGCACGCACCTATCGGAAACGGCGCGCCATGCCGCCGATGCACGTAACAATGCGTGGGACACACAGGTCGAACCGCTGCCGCTGTTGCCGCCACACACCGCAGCGGTCACCACGCCCGACAGCGACGATTAGCCATCACTTTTGTAACGCGTTTGCCGCCGCATCCAAGAATTTTGAGATGTACCCTGGCGACAACTTACGGCACGAGCTGTTGCAAAAAGCCCAAGCCATCGGCATTGCTGTTGATCAACCCAGCCAACAAGCGTGCAGTGATGCGTACCATTGGCTCGGCGTTCACGGCGATTTTGCCTAGTGCTACCAGGGCCGCCGCGCGACCAGCTTCGGTTTTGGCCATGACCAAAAACGCCGCACCAATCACTAACCGGCGCATCGCGTTGGCTTCCGATGCGCGCATCATCGCAGCCAACTGATCAGCTGAGTTGGTTTTGGCGTACGCTGCGGCTAACCCTGGCAACATCGCGCCACGCACATCGTGCGACGGATCTTCGAGCAACGGTTCCAGTAAACGCGCAGTTTCAACCGCATCGCGATCGACGAGGCCTGCTGCAGCGGCGGCAGCCGAAGCCCTGGCTCGTTCGGTGCGCGACGCCAACGCTCGACTCAAGCGCACAACCACGGCATCTTTGGCGGCGACTCGGGCCAAGGTAGTGAGCGCCAATTGTGATAGTTCAGGATCTGCGTCACGCACCGCCAAGGCCAACGCGCGTTCGATCGTCGCAGCTTCGACATTTGATTTTTGCTCAGCTAAACGCTGCAGCGCAGCGCGGCGCACCGTCGCATCAGGGTCGGCCATCGCGGCTGACAATGTCTCCGGTACCCGCACCCCCGATGCTAGCGACGCTTCAACAGCTTCGACCCGCACGATCGGCGAGGCATCAGCAACGGCAATGGCAACAAGTTCGGCAGCACCAATTTGCCGTGCCGTGCGAATTAACGCCATCTTCTCGCCTTCGTCGGCCCGTTCGAACAGCCGAATCATGGCAGCCGCTGAAGCTTTGGGTGCTTCAATTCCCAGGCCGGAAATCGCACGCAATGCAATGAGCCGCACATCGCGATCCGAATCATCCACCAACTGCACCAAGGCGTCGGCGATACCAACGGAAATTTTACTGCCCTTGATTGCGCTCATGGCAATGATCCGCGCTGCTTCGGCGCGAATTTCGCTATCAGGGTCACGGATCAGTCGCGTTGCGATGGCCGCTCCATTTTTAGCAGGCTCGGGACCTTCGGCGACACAGCCAATCACTAACCGGCGGACTTCCGAGGCGGGATCCTCGGTGGCGCGTGCGAGATTACGGCGAGCTTCGGCAGAACCTGCGTTGGCGGCATTGCACAACCCTTCGACGCCAATGGGATGCAGCGCCGGGTCTTCCGGAATGCGCGCTGCCGCGACCAAATACGACGTGACCGCAAGCGGCTTCTTCTTGGCGAGCTGCGCATAGATTTTAGCGGCATCGCGGCGCGGCCGACCTTGTTGTCGCCACAGTTGCGCAATACCATCGACCGCAACCGATACCGATGCACCAACTTCGGCCGTCACAGCCAGGCCTTGCGCAGCGCCAATAGAGACGTCGTACCGCTCGTTTTTTACCATCTTGATGAGCTTGTCCTGGGCTGCACGGCCAAGCTTGCCATACGCCGTTGCCGCTGCCGCACGCACGCCAGCGTTGTTATCTTTAAGCAGTTTTTCTAACGCTGGCTCGGCCGCCGCGCGCTTGGTCGGGACCAACTCGCCCCACGCCAACGCGCTTGCAATCCGCAACGCACTAGCGTCTTTGAGATCCAACAGCGGTACCAAATCACCGACGGCACGTTCCGGATCAATGCGAGCGTACAACGGCAAGGCCGCCACTTTGATCGCTTCTGAGCGCGAACCGACCGCAGCATGCACGGCATCGATCAATTCTTTGGATGGTGCTAACGGTTCTAGATCGGCCAACTGCGCAATGGCAAAAATGCGGGTCTCGGCCGGCGCACGTTCTTGACCGACCAACGTTATCAACGCTGGAATCGCCAGCGTTGCGTCTTGATTAAGCGCCGCGCGTAGTTGAGTCCGCGCTCGATCACGCAGCGCTACTGAAGCATCGGGATCCGCCAACACCGCGACGATGGAAGAAACCTGCGGCGTTTCTTCGCTGCTGCCAACACTCGACAATTCGATCAGCAACTCACGACGAGCGGTGCTGTCAGGATTTTTGGCCAACGCACCGGAAAACAATGCATGCGCGCGCTCACCACCAAGCTCACGCACGGCGGAAAACGCAATCCGCCGCAATTCGCCGTCATTAGAAACCAAGGCTTTGCTCAACGTATCGCGGTACACATCAGTCGCACGCATGGCCGCAGCGCCTGCAACCGCAACGCCGGCGCGTTGCACGCTAGGTGAAGGTGTTGCCAGCGCTGTTTCAACCAATGCAACTTCACCGGGGCTGCCATGCGCAATCGGTCGAATGGCAACCAACAGTTCTGCCAGATCTTCTGGATCTTTGGCGTCTTTGCGCAGCCGGTCGAGCGCAGCGTCGGAGCCATTGGCGGCGTAATCCCACAAGCCGCGCAACGTCGGGGCCAGCAGCGTCGGATAGACTTCTTCCCAGTCACCTCGACCAACTCCCAGCTCGCCACTGGTTATGCGCTTCCATTGTTCAGGTGCGACCATCGAGCGGGTTAACCCGGTATCACTAACTACTGCGCCAAACCCTGGCCGAGCCGGTAGCCAGTGAAACGCAGTCAGGCCCGGCCGACCGGCCCGCACCACAACACGTTGGCCACCTGGGCCAGTTGTCGTCGAGAAGTACACGCGCCGCATCATCGTCACGTAGATGATGGCCAAAAACACCACGGGAATCGCCACCGCAACCATCGCCATGCGGCGATAGTGCTGCATCGAACGCAAGACCAACTTCTTTTCAGCTTCGCTCGACGGCGCCACGCCATCCGAGCGCAAGCGACGCAGTTCGCCGAAGGTCAGCCGCTGTTTTGCATCCAACCGGCGCGCTAACAACTCTTGGCTGCGCCGTAGCGACTCCTGGGTCGATGCCGTCAGTGTCCGAATCGGCGCAATCAACGTCGGATTCACCAGGCCACAGCGCCGTGCGATCGGCGCGTGGTCGGCTGACGCTGCGCCGTCGAAACGCAGAATGCCGCGCTGCACGAAGCCTTCGATAATTGCAACGGCAGTGCCACCATCCGCAGCGAAGCGGACCACCAAATCATCAAAGCTGATGGTGTCGGCGTTTTGACCGTCGTCTTGGCTGGTGCGCATCACCACTTCAGCTAGCACCCGATGGGCCAAGCGTTCATCTTTTGTAGATTTGCAGGCCGACCCAACCCACCGCAATAACAGCTCGCGCGGACCACCAACTTTGCTCAACGCAGGGCTGCTATCGATTCGTAAATCGCGCAGCGCCGCCGCATAGAGTTGGATCAATGCAGGCGCAACCATGCCTTGGCGTTCGAGGAATTTACCGACGGTGACCGCCAACGCGGCCTCGGTAGACACCCCACCGAGCCCCAACATGCGTTCAAGAATTGTGGTGCCTTCGGCAACTGAGAACCGCTGCAACTCACGCCTTGCCGCAGGCGGAAACAAAGAGCCTGTGCGCTTTTCTAACTGGCCCAGCACATGGACGCGTTCACTGGCGCACGTCATCAAAAAGCGCGCACGCCCGTTACCACGCGAGATTAAGCGAGCAAACAAGTCAGCGGTTTGCGCGACAGCACGCTCGTCCAGGCAAAGGGTATCGATGTCGTCGATGATGAATAAGAACTGCTGACCGGCCACCGCGTTGGTCACCGCGCGGGTTAAGAACACAAGTGGATCTTCGCCGGGCGCGTGGGCTAAACCAAACGAGGCCATGGTTGCAGCGAAGGCTTGCACTGGCTGATGAATGTCTTCGCACACCAACGCGACCACCCCGTGATCGCGCAAATGCGGTACTAGCCCCGCTCGTAACAACGAGGTTTTGCCGATGCCGCGCTCGCCGTAGAGCAACCCTGCGCGAAAACCGTCGCTGGAAATCAGCGTCGCAAGTTCATCACGTATTGCTTCGCGACCATAGAAGACATCGCGTTCGCCTTCGCTATACGCTTCGCAGCCTCGGATTGGAGACACAGTTCCAGGGTACGTCGCAGCCGCCACGTCACGAGTATACCAGTGCCAGCGCGCCACAACGCGATTTGGGACTGCCAAATGGCGTACACTAGCGCCATGGTTCGAGTACCGATTGGCCACCTGCTAGTTGCGGTCGCAATGGCTGTCGTGACCGGCAGCGTCGTAGTGGCACAACCGCGTGCGAGCAACGTACCAAGCGTCGAGGTTGCCATCGAACTTGATCGCTTCGGCGGCGAGAGTTATGGCGCATGGAGCGACGTCGAAGTGAAGCAAGCGCTCCAACGTTTACCAACGGGCGAACTCGTGTTTACCGATCTGCCACGCGATGTTGATATTGGTACGCTCGAATTGCGTGCGATCAACGGCCAACCGGCACCGCCGCCGGTCGAACAACGTTTTTGGCCAGCCGACGATAACCCTGAAAATTATGTACAAAGACACATCGGCAGCAACGTAACCGTCACCACAACCCGCGGTGAGGTGGTCGGTGTCTTACGCGCTGTTGACAGCGATTCGATCGCAGTTGCGGTCGGTGCCGAACTCCGCATAATGCGACGCAGCGGGTTTGTGCAAGACCTGCGGTTTGCCAACGCAACATGGCGAAGCAGCAGCATGGTGATCTGGCGAATGCCGGAGCCAGCACTGCCGACACCGACGGCAAACGGCACCGTAGCGGTTCGCTATCGAACGCGCAGCATGAGCGCCCGGCAAAACGTCCGTGCCGTGATCGACGATCGCGCCAGCACCGTAGACCTCGCCACCACCCTCACGCTGCACAACCGAGCCAACCTTAGTTTGAGTAGCGTGCAAATTTCATTGCACACTGCATCGACCGATACTGGCACTACGCCCGCGGTGCGCTTGCCGCACCTGCTGGAATTACCGCCGCACAGCACGGTGACCGTGCCGATGATGACGCCCCTGCGCAACGTCAAAACCACAAACCTAGCCGTCGTTGATGCCGGTGGCCACGGCCGACGTTTTGAAGGTCACCCCGAATGTACCTGGAACGATCCACTCAATGATGGCGCTTTGGCAAAGGCCATCGAGTTCGCTACTCCGCCGGGGTTGCGGGTAGCCCGCACCACCGTGCAAATAAATATGGCCGACGCGAGCACCGTGATCGACCCCGATGCACCCAGCTGGGTCCGCGTTGCCGACGGCAAAGGGCTTATCACGCTAGGTCCTAGCGCCGTCGAGATTGAGCATCAACAACTCGATTGCGTGGTGGACGAAGCTAACCAAACCGTGCGCGAAACCGTTGGCATCGAACTAACTAACAAAGCCAGCCAGCCCATCGCCGTCGAAATCAACGAAGTGTTACCGCGTAGCTCGCGTTGGAAACTTGAAATCAGCAGCCCTGCGGCAACCGCAACGCACCAAGGCATACGCTTCCGCACGATTGCCCCCGGCGACAGCAAAAAGAAACTCACCTTCACCGTGGTCTACGCTTGGTAGGTCGCTCGGCTTACTTCATCGTAATGGCGACCATCGCTGCGACCATCGCGGCGACCATGAGTTGCGGACGCCCGTCGCTGCCACGCGGCGCGCAACGCCAAACCCGTCCGGTAACTGGCACGCGCATCGATCTATTTCGTGACAACCGTGCCAACGTCCAGCTCACGCGTCAGCTGCAACTCAAGGCCGGCCAGCAAAAACTTCGCATCGAAATACCCGGGCGGCCCAACCGCAGTGACATTAAGGTCGTCACCTCGTCTGCCCAGATCCTACATTGGCGACCGGTTGCAGCCAATGCCAACGCTTCCGTCGATGCAATCGCCGCTGTGGAGATCACCGTGGTCGCGCCAAGCGCGCGGCTTTACGATGTTGCGATTTCATACGCGGTGACCACCACCAGTTGGCGTGTCGACTATCGCATCATCGTGCATCCACACGACCAACACGCAACGTTCGATGCAACGTTAGTAATCGATGCGCCATTCGGCCTACCAACCGGGCAAGTAGTACTGCACAACATCAGTGCGCCGGAGCCAAACGCACCGCTGGCACCTGGGTTAAACGTAGCGCGGGTCGTCCTCGCACCGGGGCAAACCCGGTTGCCGTTGTTGTCGACGCGATCGATGCATAGTGCGCCGCGCCTGACCGTGGATTTCTGGGCAGATCAACCATCGCTGGCCGCCGTCACGCTAGCGGCTGATCCGAGCTACGGCGGTGCCGTTGATCGGCAAGTTGACGCAGCCGTAACATACGATTTAGATTTTTCAGATCGCGCGTATCAGCACGCACCGATTGGCAGCGCCGACGTGTATTTGCAAACACCCGGCCACACGCCGGTGCTCACGGCACAGACCAAGTTATTCGATGGTTCGGTGCGCAGCCGCACCGCAAGCATTA
>JAYWHS010000689.1:0-10379 GCA_043777635.1 Kofleriaceae bacterium
TAGCTCACCGGTAGGCCGGCCTGCTTCATCGCTGCCACAATTTGTTCAGACTCAGCTTCCTTGACGCGTGGATCGTTTTTGCCTTGGCCGATCAATAACGGCTTTTTGATCTTCGCAACGTGGGTCAGCGGCGAAGCCTGCGTGAGCAATGCCTTACCTTCTGCGGTCCCAGGATTACCCATGCGGTTGTGGAACACCGCCACCATTGGCGCCCAGTATGGCGGAATCGTCGACAGTAACGTCATCAAATTCGATGGGCCTACAATATCGACGCCGCATCGAAACGCATCCGGGGTCAACGTAAGCCCCGCCAGCGTTGCGTAGCCGCCGTAGCTACCACCCATAATGCAGGTCGTGTCCTTGAGCGTGACCTTCTGAGCGACGGCCCATGCAACCGCGTCAAGCAAGTCGTCATGCATCGTCTTGCCCCATTGCAGATTGCTAGCGTTGACAAACTTTTTACCAAATCCCGTCGAGCCGCGAAAGTTAACGCTCAGTACAGCGTAGCCGCGATTCGCCAATAGCTGGTGCATGCCATTGTAGCCCCAACGATCGCGTGCCCATGGCCCGCCATGGACCAGCAGCACCATCGGCACCGGTGCGTCGGCAATGCCATCAGCGTTCGCATCGGCCGAAGCTGGCAGCGTGAGGTAGCTAACGAGATTCAAGCCATCACGCGCCTTGATCACCTGTGGCCACATCTTCACAAGCGGCTGCTGCGCAAGCTCAGGCCGCGCTGCGAACAGCAGCGTTGCGTTTTGCTTCACACGGTCCCACATATAATAGCGCTCACCGCGCTGCTCGGTGGTTGTCGCCACAATCCAGGTTTTGTCGTCGAGCGCGCGCGATGCAATTGTAACTTGGCCGCCATCGAGCTTGGCAAGCGCATCAAAGTCACGCTGAATCGACTTGTCGAGGATCTGCCACTTGAGCCGGTCGTACTCAAACGCAACGGCCTGCAGCGTATGTTTGGTGGGATGAACGATCAAGCCGCCAGCGTCGGCCTTCACGTCGGTCGCTAGCACCTTGAGCTTTTTGGTCGCAACGTCAACTTGGACTAACGCGGCAGTATCGCGGCCCCGAGTTTCGGTAACGAGCACACTCTTGTTATCGGGCGTGAACATCGCCATGTTGGTCGATTCAGCGTCTTCAAATGGAACCTTGTCCCAGGCCTTCCACGTCAACTTTCCGCCAGATCTTTGTGCGCTCATTATCTCGGTCGCACCGTCGGGCATCATGCGCGCACCAAACCGCACCGTCATCGCATGATCGATCGTAAAGTCGACAAAGTTGTCATCGTTCTGAACCACCAGCTCGCGTTTGGCAGTGAGTAGGTCGACCTTGTAGATGTCGAACACCTCGGCCTTGCGATCATTCATGGAGACCATCAGCGTGGTCGGATATCGATCGCTGACACCGACGATCTCAGCACGTACACCCGTGAACGGTGTGAGGTCGGTCGTCTTGCCGTCTGCGATGTCAGCGCGGAACACATGAAAGTTCTCGTCGCCTGCAGTGTCCTGCTGATATAAAATGTGTTGGCTAGTGAACGCCCAAGAGTAGCGACGGATCGGCCGTGCGGTATCGCTCGTGATTGCCTTAGCTTGGTCGAGCTTGCCGATCGGCGCAATCCACACATTCATCACGTTATCTTTTGGAGCGAGCCACGACAGCGTTTTACCGTCGGGAGAAATCTGCACGCTGCTGCGCTCGGGATTTCCAAACAACACGGCGCGAGGAATCAAATTTTCCTTAGGATGGCCAGTGGCCACGATCACCGGTGGCGAAATTGGCTCTGGTGCAACCTTGGCAAGCGGTGCGGGTTCATTGCTGCCAGCTCCGAGAACAGGGACGACTTCAGTTTTGGGCCGACTGCCACCACAGGCCGCCGCCACGATCGATATGAGTGCGAATTTCTTCATCGATCAGACACTAGCACAGGACCCTTCGTGCAGTTGTTGACGCACCATCGCTGACGGCACACCGCAACAAGGCTTAGCTTGCGCTGCCAGAACCCACAGCAGCATTTTTGCCTGCATTAAGGATTTCAGTAAACATGTCGCTCACTGCCTTTTTCTGTTCATCAGAAAGTTTTTCTGCGCACTTATCCAGCGCTGAACTACTCGTGGTGTCGTCGAAGCAAGCCACCGTACCCTTAGACCATTTGCCGTACGCGCAGAGTTTTTGAATTTCAAGTGCTTGCTTGCTCGCAAGTATTTTACCAGCGTCGGTGGCGATGCGCTGACTTAACCACGATTCGTGTGCCTTGGCGGCAAGTGCGCAGTCTTCCCATTCTTCTATTGTGACGGCTGAGCCCATCGCTGGTGGCACCGTTGCCGTGGGCGCAGAGCCTGACATTGGCACAATCACATTGGTGGTGTTTGGCGTTGCTTCTTGTTTGGCCTTGCAACCGATCACGCAAAACGCGGTCGCGCATATGAAGGAGATAAGCGAATTCTTGAGTAGTTGGGACATGAAGCGCCTATGTGCAAAGATAGCGCCAAGCTGCGCTGTCTCATTTCACCGCATTGCAGGCCACCGCGGGGCACAGCAAGTTTACGTGCGTAGCAAAACCGCTCAGTAGCCGCGCTCGTGCGCGAAAACGCTCAGCCGCCCCGCTATCATGTTGCAACCAGCGTATCTTGCTACGCTCGGCACGCCAGGTGACAGGTGACAGCCTTGTTAGCCTTCATCCGCTACCGACGGATGAAATTCAATCTCGGGATACACCACCTTGGTTAAGTACAAACCGTGGGGCGGTGCTGAAATGCCAAACGGGAACTTGGCTTGCGACCGCACGGTTTGTTCAAACAAGGCTTTGTCTAAGCGGCCAGCGCCGACGAGCACCAACGTGCCAACTACCATGCGCACCATGCCGCGCAAAAAGCGATTGGATGTAATGGTAAAACGCATACACGTATCATTGTCGGTGCGACCGACCCCAAACGGCATCGGCACTTCATCCCAGCGCGCTTCACTAACGCGACAGATGTTGGTTTTGAAATCTTCACTGACCCGGCACAGCGAGGTGAAATCACCAATCTCTGGTATCAGCGTGGTGGCATCGATCACTTTTGCCCAATCCATCACTGGGTGATACAGCCGACACGCGTAGGTCCGTAGAAATGGATTCTTCTGTCGATGAGTATAATACTCGTAGGTACGGCTCAACGCGCTGTACCGCGCATTCGCTTTTTCACTGACGCGAAACACACGAAAAATCGTGATGTCGTCAGGCAAAAACGAATTCAGGCGCATCGCGAACCGTTCGTCGAGAACTTGGTCGGTGGAAAAGTGCGCGTAGAAATCGGTGGCGTGAACGCCGGTATCGGTGCGTCCGCAGCCATCCGTGCTGACGCGCTCGCTCAACATTCGCGACAACGCTACGTTCAGTTTACCTTGCACGGTTTCGCCGTTGGGTTGTTTTTGCCAACCGGTATAGCCGCTACCGTCGTAAGCTAAGTGAACAAAGTAGCGCATGGTTGCTTTTACGTTTTCCGAAGCCTCGATGGAGGCCACTGCGACTACTTGTTATTGTTTGCGGTCTCAGCTGCCAACTTAATTTCGTCGGCTGCGATCTTCAGTGCTTCTTTGGCTTTTTGGGCGTGACCACCAAGATCAAACTCATTGGCCTTTTGCGCGGCTTCGACCTTTTCAAATGCCTTCGCGATGAAGCCTTGTGCTGCGGCCATATTGGGATGGCGGACCGCGCTCACATTTTTGGCTGGGCTTTTTGCAGCCGCATAACCGCTGACCATCGCCATGCCAAGACCCATGCTTACAACACACGCAACAACTGTTTTCATCATAACTTTACCTTGGTGAGAAAGTGGTTCTTCATAGCGGCATCGGCAATGACGCCAATGCACAGTCACGGCTAGACGCAACTGGACGGCGAAAAGTTAAACGAAGTTCTGGGAATCATACGGCTGCGATGCAGTTTTGTGCATGTGCGCTGGCTGCCCACAGCGCAGACCGGCGATCTGGTGGCGACTACTAATTTTTGCTAGATACGTCTATCAATATTACTAGCACGGCATATCGTTTATACAAGACACGACTAGTATTCTTACCTGCCATGCTTCATGCTGACTACTGTGCTAGAGCCCGATTTCATCGCCGAATTGGCTGCGAATCTCGAACACAAGCATCCTTTCATTCAGGTCATCTTAGGCCCCCGACAGGTTGGCAAAACCACCGGCATTCTGGGCTTCCTAGAAAAATGGCGTAGCCCTCACTATTACGTGTCGGCCGACGACGAACTTGCACCAACGCAGGCCTGGGTCCGCGCCCAATGGCAACAAGCGTTGCTGCTGGGCTCCGACACCCTGCTCGTCATTGATGAGATTCAAAAAGTGCCGGACTGGTCGCAGATTATCAAAGGCCTGTGGGACGAACAAAAGCGAAAAAAAGCGCGGGTGCAATTGGTGCTCCTGGGTTCAAGTTCGCTACAGCTGCAACAAGGCCTGCACGAAAGTTTGGCCGGCCGTTTTCAATTAGTACCCGCTACCCACTGGGGCTATTTCAAATCGCGAGCCCTGCGATCCATGAGTGTGCATGAATTTGTCGAATACGGCGGATATCCTGGCTCGTACGCCTTGCTCAAAGCTCCCGCCGCTTGGCGACGGTACGTCACCACGTCAATCGTCGACGCGGTGATCGGCAAAGATATTCTCAACATTGTCAGCGTGCAAAAGCCTGCGCTGTTTCGTCAGGCATTTTCGATCTTGATGTCGTATCCCGCGCAAGAGATTAGCTACACCAAACTATTAGGGCAACTGCAAGACAGTGGCAATACCGACCTGATTCGTCGCTATATCGAGTTGTATGAAGGTGCGTTCATTGTCAAAACAATTTCGAAATACGCCGGCAAAGCCGTACTGAGTCGAACGTCATCACCAAAATTGATTCCACTTTGCGGTGCGTTGATCAACCGCGATGTGTTTTTGCACAACGACGGTTATGGTCGAGCTTTCGAAGCCGCCGTGGGTGCCGCGCTGGTGAACGCGGGCCTCGATCCCAGCTACTGGCGAGATGGCAACGCCGAGGTTGACTACATCGTTACCCACGACAATGTGCTGTATGCAATCGAAGTCAAATCCGGCCGGACGCGCTCACGTAAAGGTCTTGATGCATTCTGCGCCGCCTATCCTCGTGCGCGGCAGGTTTTTGTCACGCCCGAAAACATTGAAATATTCTGGGCAAATCCACGGCAATTTTTGGAAACGTTGAGGTAGCGTTGCGGCGTCAGTGCGGGAGGCCGGCGACCAGCTCGGCGAGTTGGTTCCACGTCTCCGCTGTGCCGTCCGTCGATCCAGATGCAATGGCAGCGTCGAGCGCTTCTTTCGAGGGGTGGAGGTCGTGCATGGTCACTAGCGTCTGACCGTCGTGTTCTTCAAAGGTCACCGTAGTGACCGCCGCCGCATCGGCGCCTCCTTCGTCATTGGTCCAGACCAAGCGCGTGGCTGGGATTACTTCGAGATACGTGCCAAAGAAATCCATAGTCTGCTCGCCGAAGATGAATACCAGACGATATTTTCCATCGACGCGCACATCCAGCTCGCAGGAGCGCAACGATACCGGAAACGATTTTGGAACCCACCATCGCGAAAATAAATCCGGTTTGGTCCACGCTTCAAACACCAGGCGCGCCGGGCCGTTGATCGTGCGCGTCACCACCAGCTCACGCTCAGACGTCCGTTCCACTGTCGTTGGATTCTTCATATGACCTTTTCCTTACGTTTCAATTCCTGAACAACCGCATCCAATGCGTCGAAGCGAGTATCCCAAAGCTTACGGTAGCTTTCGATCCACGCCGTCTCCGCCTCCAACCGACGCGGGCCGAGTCTGCAGGTGCGCACGCGACCGACCTTCTCGGTAATCACCAGCCCAGCCTGCTCCAACACGCCAACGTGCTTCTTCATGCCCGTGAGCGTCATGTGAAATTTGGTGGCAAGGTGCGTGATGGAAGCGTCGGCGTACCCGAGCTGTAACAGCACGCCGCGGCGGGTCGCATCCGAGAGTGCGGCAAACGAAGCGTCGACGGAGACTCGCTGATACTGAACCATTCAGTTCAGTATATAACCCAGGCACAGTCTGCGTGCAAGGACGGGCGCGAACTGTCAACTCTCAATTTATACGCAACAAAAATATCGCTAGCCGCGCAGTCGCGCGACATGCAACCCTACTCAAGCGTAACAAGTCTTCAAATCCCAACCGAGGATTTGGGTTGTCGCTTGCGGCTCAAGCTCTACCGACGTGTGTCGATCGCGGCCGCGGGATTTTAAATTTCCGGCGTATTCAGACTGTTATTGTCCGGACTTCTTTTGGCGGCGCTTGAGCAGCTTGCGTTGCGCGTTTAAGCGTTGGCGCTCAAGCAGGTCATGATGAGCGACCATGGCCGGGGTGATCTCTGGCGTCGCGGACGAGGTCTTGGTGGTCTTGGTGGTAGTCATTTGAGGAGCGGAACCTATCATAATCTTCGCCGGCCGAAATGCCGACCGGGGTTTGTTTTTGACACCGGGAAATCGCAGAAATCACGAAGCGATCATTGCGTTGTAGATTCTTAAAGCACTGAAATCACAGCGAAAAATATCGACCGTGGTCTATTTCGGACGGATATCAACACCTGGTAGCTGGCGCTGCATCTCACTCCGGAAGCTTAGGACCCTAGGCTGGTGACAGAGCATGCGGCTTTGGTCTTGTATGGCGCTCGGGGGTCTGCTCGGGCTTGCCAGCGCTGCTCCTCGGATTTCCCGTTATGGTGAACGGCGTTTTTCATCGACTCGCGCCAACTTTTGCTACGAGTCAGAGCTCATCACGTCAAACTCATAGTGATAGTAACCATGGTCATCTTGAGTCTCGAAGCGAATATGAATGCCGTTGGCGTGCAATTCGATGGTCGCTGATTTGCGACGTTGCACCCAGGCGCCAAGCGTGGCGTGTATTTGCGGCAACAGCTGGTCCCAACGCGATTCAATTTGCGCATGAGAAAATCGTGCGAGTACTTCCAGCAGCGCTGCTTGCAACGCGCCAAGATCCACCGAGGCTGCATAAAATCCTTCGGTGACATTGGCGGAAACCATCGATACACCGATTTGCGCCGCGAGGTTGTCGACGATCTGTAAAAATCGCGCTTGGCGCTTATCCGTCGGCAATTTTGGCGGTGTCGGCATCGTAAGTTGCAGAGGAAATAGCAACATCTCGCCGCGCCGATGCTCACTGGTCATTTGCCTGCGACCATAGCGTTACCTGGCGAATGAACGCAACACGCGCCAACATTAGCGCGGCAGCACCGGTGCCGCTGGAATATTTGGCAGCGGTGGGGCGGGACACGTTAACTTCACGTCGAACGTATCTGATTCAAGTTGAAAATCAGGAGCGACACTCGGCGCAGTGACCCGCATTCGCACCACCACCGCATCACTGACAACCCCTTCGTCAGCTTTGGCAAACCTTGTCGTACTACATCGGCGATAGATAAGATCCTTGGCTGGTCCGACCCATGAACGTCCAGGAACATCGTCGTCACAGACATCAGTAGCTGGCTGCCACACGTTGCCGTCGACAAGTGTTTCAAACCATAGTTGCTCAACAAATGGCAGCAACGCTGGCGGAAGTACGAGTGCAAGAGCTTGGTTCGCAGTTGTAGCGGTAGACGAACACATCCCGCTGGTACGCAAAACAAGCTGGCCCACCGTTGCAGGACTTGCCGTGAGCGCTAGCGGTGTTGCGACAGCTACCAGTTTTTTCGACGAGACGACATAGTTGCGCGTTTGTATCGGGTGAGTGCCATCAGCCTTGTCGCGACCGGTATTCGTGGCGACAAAGCGCAAGCGCTGGCCTGGTGAAAGCTTGGCTTTCGGCGACACCAGATACACTGGCCAAGGTCGTGATAGAACGTCGCTCAAATCGGTAACTGTGTATGCAATCGCGCGGGGTTCGTGGTTGCGCCGTAGGATATAGACCGCAATGTCACCTGGCTCCGGCTTGGTGCGACCGACCCAAAGTACACCTTTTGCATTTGCAGGTAGCGCGCCGTCTTGCGCGATAAAACCTGTTGCATCGAAAAGCACGCACGAGCACGCGGAGGCCTCCGGCATCTCCGCCAAGCTAACCAACACCGCTGTGAACAACAGCTTCGCTACTTGCACGTGCCCAGCTTATCATCACAACAAATCTCCAACGTCGCGAAAAATCCTCACCGGGGTTGTTTTTTTGCACCTGCCGCGCAACTTCGCTCACCGTGGCCGCAACCACAATCCACTGGTCTGCTACGAGCCTCATGGCGCGCCGAAAACAAACCCCGGTGAGGACTCCGGCAACTAGAAGCTCCTTGTTCCCGACGCCAAGCTATGCGAAGACCTGAGCGACGTATGACCGAAGTGAGCCCACCAACGAAGAAGTTTTCTGCAGACGACATCTTGCTTCGCGACGTGATGAACGAGGATCTGCCGGTATTCTTCGAGGACCAACGAGATTCTCTCGCCAACCGCATGGCTGCGTTTCCGCCACGCGAGTGGAATAATTACGTGGATCATTGGCGCATGAATGTTCTCGGCAATGCAACGTCCTCTGCGAAAACGATTCTTGTGGCCAGTGCTATCGCCGGCTATGTCAGCAGCTGGGAGCAAGAGCGCAAACGCTTTGTTGCGTATTGGATCGGACGAGACTATTGGGGTCAAGGCGTCGCCACCGCAGCACTCCTTGCGTTTTTGGGTCGCGAGTCGATGCGCCCTTTGTACGCTGACGTCGCTGCGAAAAATCTCGGTTCTATCCGAGCGCTGGAAAAATGTGGATTCCGTCGATTCGGTGAGTCCACAATCGCCGACGACGGCTTCGAAGAACTTTTTTTCGTCCTCGAAGCAGCGCCCGGCCCTTCCGAAACCTAGTCTCGCGCAGAACTCTTCGTCAGGATTCCAGGATTCCAGTCGGACTGCAAGCAACACGAGTTACCGCAAGCGTGGCACAGTTTACCGGTGACGTTACCCATCGCAGTCCGCCTGCTCAATCGCATCGACACCAGCGTGCCGTGGCTTGCGGATCGGTTGCATAATTGGTTGGCGCCTCATGCACGCGCAATCACCGAGGCCCGAGATGGCGAGCCCACCGTGATTGCGGGCGAAGTGATTGCAGATGATGAGCCGCTGGTGTCGCCAGCGTGGCAGCTGCCATGCGTGTGGTTTCACTCGTACACCAAGGACAGGCTCGACATAACGCCGCGCTTTGATTTCGGCGGAATAAAGTTTCGCGTGCGTGACGCCACCGGTGATGCGCTGGTGCTTGGCATGGCAGCATCGGTAGTGCGCGCGCCCTTGCCACGCGGAGATGGCGCCGCTCGCGCATCGGCACGTCTCGCTGGCCGCCTGCACTTGGGATTCCTTGGCCATCAGAAAAAAAGTCCCGACATTGGCGAAAAACTCATTCGCCCCGGCGACTATGTCACCGTCATTGGCTACGGCGCTTGGCAAATCGATCCTGGCGGCGCTGACAAAATGGCTACGCTGCGTGGTGAGACTCCGTCGATATTTAGCTTTCAATCCAACGTTGCGCGCCACAGCCCCACCGTCATCTGCCACGGCCCGGCCTCCGCCCGACGCGTCTTGCCGCCAGGTTGGTGAGTTGCTTTGCTGAAACTCACGCAGCCGTGCAATGCCCTCGCTGCTGAAAACCAACCCCGGTCGGGATCCATCTTCAAAGATTAACGTGACATTCCAACCCGGCGCCGCGCAACCAGGCAGCTTTCCGAACCTGCGGTGAACGATCGACAAGATTGTGGTCGGGCCTCGTAGATCTGACAAGCGTAGTCAGCCACGGTGGTCCGCGTGCATAGCTGCACCAAGTCACCGCCGCCAAGCGATGCGCAACGGGTTGGCGCAGGTTTGTCGGCGATTATGTCGAGGGAGGTGGCGGGTGTGCGACGCAATTCCCGACGCGTACCATGATCTACTACCATCTCTGGATGCGTGCGACGGATTGGTTCGCGTGCTCCAACCTCGACGGATTGGAATGCTTCGCGACAACATGCGCCGCAGGTCTGGCAATCGAGCGCGGGCTCGAACCGTTCGCATGCCGGCCAATGCGCTTCGATGTTTTTGTGCTGTGGCCCAATTGTCGCCGAATCAACCTGGCGACACGCGAGATTGATCCCCTGGGTGTAGGCCCATGCGCACTGCTCGCAGCGCTTGGTTTCATCAGCGCGAGCCGCAAACGCACCAGTCGGATGCGCAACGCGGTTGCTCGTGTCGACACGCAAAGTCTCACTCGTCGTAGCCAATGCTTCAGCAAACGCCGGAGCCCACGGCGACCTACTGGCGCGCAAAAGAGCGACCGATGCCGCACGCACCGCAAGCTCAGATTTGTCATCCAATACGGTTTCG
>JAYWHS010000690.1:0-3022 GCA_043777635.1 Kofleriaceae bacterium
ATTGCTATAGTAATAAAGCAAGTTCAGATCTCCAACCACGAGAAAATCGCCGCGCGCAGTCACGGCGGCTTTGGTGTGATACGTCGACAATCCACGCACTGCGTCGTCGATAATGTCGCGATCGCTGGCCTTGGATAACAACGGATGTTCGGCACCGTTGTGGGGCTTGGCTCGCAAGGTAGCCCGCAACGCTGCAAGGCGCGACAACGCTTCAGGCATTGCCACTTCGAGGCGGCCGGCCGGCGCCCGCAACAACCGATAGATATCGCGGGTTCCGCAGGCTTCCGCAACCGCATCAAAAAGTGTACGCGCGACGAGGTGGGTCGCATGAAACACTGTGAGCCGTGGGTACGCCGCTGCCAATTTGCGTCCGAGCGCCCGAGTATATTCAGCGTCGCGCTGGTCATCGTCGCGGACCAGGCCATCAGCACCACGAACGAACGACGCCGGATCAACGACGCGGCCGGCACGATCGAGCGATTCGCCGTGGTCGGTAATTTCATTACCAAATACATCAAGCGGGCGTCCAAAGCGCACGACGACGGAGCCTTCATGCACCAAAATGCGTCGCATAAATTCGGCGATGCGACCAAATCTTGAAAATTCGTCGTCGGTAATGATGTATCGATTTTTACCAACCTCGGCCAAATAGTCAGCAATCAAGGTCTCTGCCTCAAGTACTAATCGATAGTTAATCGTCGCTGGGACAATGTAGATACGCTTGTCAGGCGCGCCACTACGGACGCTGTTTTTGTAGGCCGTGACCGTGGTGCCGAGCAAGCCGAGCTT
The DNA here is from genome assembly GCA_043777635.1 of Kofleriaceae bacterium. GTDB lineage: Bacteria > Myxococcota_A > Polyangia > Haliangiales > Haliangiaceae > JABFXX01. The sequence goes on from JAYWHS010000690.1 coordinate 790, forward strand.
GAGATTTTTCTCAACGAGATTGGAGCGACAACGTGTGCCACCGGGGAAGAACAACGAGTGATAGCCGTTTTCCAACAGCACCGTTGAGTATTCCTTGAGCACGTCTTTGTACAACTCAAACCGCAAGCGGCGGTCGACGCGATACGCGCCAAGGTTGCGCATGAAATAGCTGATGAAGGGATTGCTGAATAAATTCTTACCCGCGCCGTAGGTAACCGGGGGCAAGCCAGCGCGCAATAACCCAAGCCCAATCACCGGCGAATCCATGTTCGACGAATGCGTTGGCACCACCACAATGGTGCCGCGCTTGGCGCAGGCCCGAACCACATCGAGTTCTCCATCTGCCGAAATCCGTGCATCAAGTGCAGCGATGGATTGCACCCCATCGCGCAGGCTGGCGATGGGCGAGAATACAAAGCCGAGCACCGAAGGTGCAATGCCGGTGGCAAACTTGTAAACGCGAGGGTCAAAATTGCCGACTACATCGTGGCCGTAGTAGCTGACCAAACTGCGCAGCTCGGCAACGCGCTCAGCCTCGGTCATTCCCAACAACCGGCGCGACAACTCACGCCACCGCGCTAACGCCGCATCATTGTTCGAACCAGCTTCAAGCCGACGAATTTCTTGATAACAGACATCGTTGATTACATATTCTAACGATGAAGAGGTATGCCCAGTTGCACCGGTTGCAGCGTGGCTTTGCGGCGTTTTGGCTGCATCGCTTAACCGTTGCACCACCCGTCGCTCAACATCTTTGAGCAGGCGGCCACGGTCCGCATTGAAGTGTTCGAGGCGATTTTCCGCAGCTTGCACCGGCCGGCCACTCGACATGGACCGACGCTACCATGCGCTCAGCGCTAATTGGTGACGGTCACGGCCAAACCCGCCCGATTGCTTCCGCCACGCCACCGCCGTGTGCAGCGATCGCCGTGAGCTGGTCGGTCGCTGCTGCCGCAACTTCGGCCGGACATCCGGCCATCGCAAAAGATCGTCCAGCAACGTGAAACATTGAAATATCATTGAGCCAATCACCAACCACAACGATGTCGGCGACCGATACGCCATGATGAGCGCCCAACGCAGTAATCGCGGTGCCCTTACTGCAACCCGCCGCGCGCACCAGCAGCGCATGCAGACCTTGCTTTTCACTTGAGCTGTGACTTACTGCGAACTGCACCGTGAACAAACTGGCGCCACCGTGTTCGACGATCACCTTCGCGGCTTGGGCAATTTGTGATTGGGTGCCCACCGCCAGCGTTGCGAGTGAGTCGTAGCCTTGCACCGCTTGGTCAACGCGTTCGACGCGTTCCAGCGTTGGCGACCACGTTGCCACGTACCGCGTAAAATCGTCGCCTGCAGCATTGTGAACGATCGCGTGATCGCAAAATGCAAACATCGCTAACTCGTGCTCTAGAAAAGTAGCGAGCGCGTGAGCCGTCGACGCTGACGAAATCGCGCTGCGATGCAACACGCTGTCATCGCGGATATCAATAATGGAGCTGCCGTCGACGCAAGCTACAGGGCCATTGGCGGCAATTGCCGACGCCGCAGCACGCGTGCCGGCATACATGCGGCCGGTCGCAACGGTAACAATCACGCCCTGGGCCTGCACCCGCGCGATTGCGGCGAGATCCAACGGGTCAATGCTGCCATCCCTGCGTAACAACGTGCCATCCAGATCCAACGCGAGTAATTTTGCAGCCACGCACAAGACTGTAGTCCCAGCGCGATCATGTCAATTGGTTGGCGAGATCTCGCCAAAGGCCCTTGCACAGCTCAGCTAGCCATGCTTTTGATCGGGGTACGCAGTGGATCGCTTGCATGCGATGCCGCGGCGGGTTCGAGGTTGGTCGACATGCACCACGCATTGCGATACCGGCTTCGATGGCTGGGTTGGTTTTCGCCAACCGGCCGGTGCATAAAGCACCGACTGCGATAACCCCGTACGAAGGAACGTGGCGACTCCATGTCCACGACGAAACGAAACAAATCGGCTACCAAAGCCAAGCCCGCCAAAGCTACCTCCAGCAAAGCGGACGCCAAACCAACCCGCACGCGCGCGGTTGCCAAAGCGGTGAAACCGAGCCCTGCGAAAGCGGTGGCCAAAACGCGGCCGACTGCGAAGGCTGAAAAACCACAACGCAAGCGTCCAACCACCGTTACAGCGCGCGAACCGAGCGTGGTCGCAGCGGTACTGGCACCCGTTGTCGCGTCGGTGCCGGTTGCCGCGCCG
>JAYWHS010000691.1:0-10365 GCA_043777635.1 Kofleriaceae bacterium
AACGGTGAGCGCCGGTTTGATCCCAAAGCGGTCATGTCGCGCATCTCGCTGGCGAAAAATGCGTTCGTTGCACCGGAAGAATTTAAGCCTAATCCCTCCGATGAATACGATGGAATCACCGCCGAGGTGTATCCCAAGTATCAAGAGATGCTGCGGTCGTGCGCAGCGTTTGACTTCGACGATTTGATCATCGAGCCGGTGCGACTATTCGATCGGGTGGCCGCTGTCGGCGATCGCTGGGCTGAAAAGTTCCAATACGTCATGGTCGACGAATACCAAGACACCAACAAAGCCCAGTTGATGATGGTCAAAGCGTTGGTGCGTAACCACGGCAACTTGGCGGTGGTTGGTGACGACGATCAATCGATTTACAGTTGGCGCGGCGCCGACCCCACCAACATCTTGAATTTCGCGCAGATGTTTCCCGGTGCTAAAGTTGTAAAGTTAGAACAGAACTACCGCTCGACTCGGACGATTTTGGCAGCGGCCAACGCGGTGATCGCGCACAACACCAAACGTCACGGCAAAGAATTGTGGTCCACCATGTCGACCGGGGAAATCATCACCCACGCGGTGGCACCAACAGTCGAAGACGAGGCCAAATGGGTGGCGCGCGAAATCGTGTCGCTTGTTAAAGACGGTCGCCGCTGGAGCGACATCGCCATTATGTATCGCTCGAACATTCAAGCCAAAATTCTCGAAGAAGAATTGCGTGGCCATGATGTGCCGTACACCATGTATGGCGGCCAGCAATTTTTTGATCGCAAAGAAGTCAAAGATCTCATTTCATATTTGCGCGTTGCACTCAACCCCCGTGATGAGTTGGCCTTGCGCCGCATCGTCAACTACCCACCGCGTGGCATTGGCGCAACCACCGTCGAGAAACTGGTAGCAGCATCGCATGCCAGCCATGTGTCGCTATGGGACGCGTTGCGTGCAGCGGCCGGCAATGCGCCTGATCAACTGCGCACCCTCGACGACGATGCACCGCACGTCGAAACTTCGCACATCAACACCGGCGAGATTCGCGGCGGCACCCGGGAATCTATTGCCGGTTTGGTACGATCTATTTCCAAAGTTGGCGTGGCGATCGAAAATGGCGGGGACATTGTAGCCATTACCAAATCGCTCGTCGAAGACATCGCGCTGTACGATGACCTCCGGGCCGCAGCGGCATCGTTGTCAGCTGCGCAGCGCCGCATCGACAACGTCGAAGGCTTGATCGGCGCATTGGGCCGCCACGCCGAAAAGGGCAAAGGCCGCGACGGCCTCGCAACGTATTTGCGCCAACTGTCATTAGAGACCAGCAAAGAAGAAGAAAAAGACGCCGGCGAAAAAGTCATTCTCACCACGTTGCATGGCTCCAAAGGCCTCGAATTTCCGGTTTGCTTCATGGTCGGCCTCGAAGAGGAACTGTTGCCGCACGCACGCACCTTGCAACCGCAAGCCACTGATCAACCCGACGGTGATCACGCCACCGACATCAGCGAAGAACGCCGCTTGTGTTACGTCGGCATTACCCGCGCGCAGCGCAAACTTTACTTGACCCGGTCATGTACCCGCATCAGCCGAGGCAACGCGATGCAGCGCACCCCGTCACGTTTTTTGCTCGAAGTCCCCGACGATTTACTCGAAGTCATCGATATCGCCGCGGTGGCCCGCGAACGGGTGCCGACCGAGGAAGTCAAAGGATTTTTCGCCGGATTCAAGTTCGAAGAGTAAAGGTCCGCTCAGCCCTGGCGCAAACAGCATTCGCTTTTCTATTCGTGACGCCGTACTCCAACCAGCAACCACTTCCGAGGTAGCCAAACTCACGGTGGACGCCGCGACGAACTAGCGCCTGCCGCACGGCCATCCGCCGCCACTGACAGCAACCAACATCGCCCGACTGGCCAGGTGCCACCATCCGCGCGCGCCGCCTGCGACGAGCACGGATCGATCCACACAGTGCTCTGCAAAATTTGCCGCAGCGCTTGACGATGATCAACGCCAACACTGATCCACGCAGCCTCCGCTTGCGTGCGCTCGGTTTGCAATCGTTCCCGCAAATGTTTACGAAAATTATCCCGCACATAGTGCCGCACTCGCCGCACTTCCGTCGGCGTGCGCAACACTCGCGCATGATATCTGTCGTCGAAAACCCGGCCCTTCCGTCGGCAAAGCGAATTGATCGCCTTGGCCACCCGAATCGCCAACCCACTCACCGCACTCCGCATCGCCTTGCCTTGCCTTATTATTCGCCGCATCTATCACTAAATGCAGATGATCATTTTGCACCGAAAAATCACATAACAGCCTATCTTCATTGCGCGCTGCAGCCCACAACGCCGCCTCCACCGCTTTGTACATCCGCCGGCCCCTCAGCCCTTTCACATTCTTGGCCATCTTCATCGTCACATGCACCGGCATGCGCTTCGAAAAAGCCTCGCGCATCCGATGCGATTCATGCCTAAAAATTCGACTATCGCCAATTCAAGTCATCAGCACTCGCATGCAATTTTTTACGATACAAAAACGACCGCTGCTTCGACAACATCCTGCGCCTCGTGACTTTAATTCCTGCACCCCAGCGCTATTCCATGGTCAAAACAAACTATCGCCAAATCAAGTTGAAAGCACTACCACAGCATCGGAACACCACAGCATCGCTAACAAGTCTCCCTCCATCCCAAGCGGCCTCATCCGGCTGTGCCACCCACCCGCGACGCGCAGGCGGCGCAGCATACGTCGCGCCAGCACCGCCCTACGCGGCCGCGCGGCCAGCGGCACCGCACTCGCGCAGGCTCCACCTCGCTCGACTTGCTGTCCTACCCGGGTTTGCCGTCGTACCCCAAACTCGTTCTCCACTGCACAATCATCAACTATCCTGAGCATCCACGCCCAGCGCCGGTTATGCTGTCGCCATGTTTTCAAATCGCACTCTTATCACCTCCGCGTTGCTAGCTAGTCTCACAGCCGTGGCGGCCCGGCCAGCCTTGGCGCAAACCTCCGGCAAGCCTAATCCCGCCACTGCATCAGCGCCGGTGACACCAGCAAATCCCGCTGCACCGCCGGCCATGCGACGGATGCCGCCACCGCTGGTAGTAGTTCCACCGTCGGTTCCAAATCCCAAAGCCGAAGCTGCAGCGGTAGCCGCACTGACCAAAGCGAGCAACGCATTCGCCGTTGACCTGTGGAAAACCCAACGCGCAACGGCCGGCAATCTCGCCATGTCACCAACCAGCATCACGGCTGCGCTGGTCATGACGTGGGGCGGTGCCAAAGGCAAAACCGCTGCGCAAATGCGCAAGGCAATGCATCTGCAAGGCGACGAAGCTTCGGTGTTTACTGGCTGGCGCGGCCTATCAACCTCGTTGCAAGCTCCGTCACGCAAACTCAAACTGCGTATGGCCAACCGGTTGTTTGGCGAACAAACCTTCGGCTTTGAACAGCCTTTCCTCGACAAAACCGCTGCGTCGTTCGGAGCGCCGCTAGAAAAAGTCGACTTTGTCGGCAAGCCCGATGCCCAACGTTTACGCATCAACGAGTGGGTCGCCACGCAGACTGAATCGCGCATTAAAGATCTGCTCGCACCCGGCATCCTCTCGGCTGACACCCGTTTGGTCTTGGTCAATGCGATTTATTTCTTGGCCGAGTGGGCAACGCCTTTCACTCGCGAGCGCACCCGAGACGCCGCGTTTAACGTAACCCCTACCGCGCCCAAAAACGTTGCAACGATGCAGCAAGTGGGTACGTTCCGCACTGCAAAAAGCGGCAAAGCCGCCGTCCTCGAACTGCCATACCAAGGTGATGACACCGCGATGTGGATTGTCTTGCCCGACGCGAACAACAATCTTGCCGCCGTGGAAGCCGGGCTTTCGGCCAAACAAATGGCGACGTGGAGCCGCGACCTTAAAGCCCAAGAACTCGATGTCTATTTGCCAAAGTTCGAAGTCAATCCAACCGCTGCGCTGCTGCTAAACCCAGCATTGGAAAAACTCGGCATGACCGACGCATTTAGCGATAAACGCGCCAACTTCGCAGGGATGGCCGCACCAACCGACGCCACCAAACGTTTGTATATCTCGTCGGTGGTACACAAAGCGTTTGTCAAAGTTGACGAAAAAGGCACGGAAGCAGCGGCCGCCACCGCCGTCGTGATGACAACCGGAGGCGCAATGCCGCTGCCATCCACTGCATTTCGGGTTGATCGGCCGTTCTTGTTTATGATCGTCGACAAAAAAACCGGCTTGTTACTGTTCATGGGCCGCGTCGTCGACCCATCGCAGAAATAGCCCGGCACCAGCGTCATTGCATTTTTATTGGTCCAACCACTGCACATTGGGCCATGGCCGTTGGTCTTAAAGACAAACGACCAAGGAAATAGCAGATGACGAATTTGAAAATAGCCTGTGTTATTGCACTTACCGCCAGCCTAACCACCAGCCTTGCCGCCTGTGGCACCGACGACGAAGCCGACCGTGGGGGGCCCGACGCGCTGACCGGGTTTACGTGGCAAACCAAGCTCAAACAAGGTGAATTGGATTTCTTGTTTGGCTTTACGTTTACCGACACCGACGTCACTGCGTCGAACGTGTGCACCCTTGGTGCTGACACCTTAACCGCGAAGGTCACAACGCCGGTGAAATATCGCTACTCAGCGGTGGTGCCAACCGGCGGCCGCGCTGGCGACGAAGCGTGTTTTGTCGACGTTGCTAAGGCCACGTTCGATTTCGAATTGCAGGGCCGCAAGCTCATCATGACCGTTGGTGCGCAACGGGTTGAGTTCGATCAGGCCGGTGCACGCAGCGGGCTTTATGGCGAGTGGACCGGCACGGCCAACGGCTTCACGTTGGTGTGGTCGATGAGTGGCGGCAAAATCCGCGCCCGCTCGGAATGCCCAGGTGGCAAAACCGCATCGGTAACCGTTGACGCTAGCTTCCAAAACTTTGTCGATATTCTGGCAGCGAAATCCGAGCAAGTTGGCGATGACACGTTCAGTTGCTCCGTTGGCGTCGACAAAGCCATGGCAACGTACCGTTTTGCTGGCGAGCAACTCATCCTCACCCTGCAAGGCAAAGACACCACGTTCGACCGCAAATAACGCGTTAGCTGCTGTGTGGGCTACCTACTTCGTGCCGAACATTCGGTCGCCAGCATCGCCCAAGCCTGGCACGATGTAGCTTTTTTCGTTGAGGCCCGGATCGATCGCCGCGGTGAAAATCGGCACATCGGGGTGATGATCGTGAAAAACTTTAATGCCTTCGGGGCACGTCAACAAGCACACAAACTTGATCGACTTCGGCCCGCTGGCCTTGAGCCGATCGACCGCAGCGACCGCAGAGTTGCCGGTAGCAAGCATTGGATCGACGACGATGCAGTCGCGATCAACCATATTTTCAGGCACCTTGTAATAATACTCAACCGCAACCAGGGTTTTCGGATCGCGATACAAGCCGATATGGCCAACCCGCGCTGATGGCAAGATCTCCAACATCCCTTCGAGGATGCCGCCGCCAGCGCGTAAAATTGACACGATGACAACCTTTTTACCGTCGAGCTTGGGCGCCATCGTCTTGGCGACTGGGGTTTCAATTTCGATCATGCTTAGCGGTAAATCGCGACAAACTTCGTAACCAAGCAACATGCTGATTTCGCGCAGCAGCGTGCGAAACGAGCGGGTTGAGGTTTCCTTATTCCGCATGATCGTGAGCTTGTGCTGAATCAAGGGATGATTAATTACAGTTACCTGGCCGGCCATGGCCGCAGCATCGCAGGGCCAATGCCCACGGGCAAGGCCAGCATCAGCATTCCCAGTATCAGCGCTGGGCCCGTGCGAGGAACGCGGGGGTGAATCCGGTGGCTCTGCCGCTGGAGAGGGGACGGGAAAGTACGGGAAAGTACGGGCAAGTCCCCTGTTAATGCAGGGCCCGATAGTTTGTGCTAAAAGCGATCGGTCGGTGTTTATGGCCAAAGGCGTTTGACGAAAGCCCGTACCCCGTCGATAACCGGAACGTGGCAGCGGGTCCGTACTACGAGATTTTAGGCCGGTTGGGCAATGGCGGTATGGGCGAAATCTTGTTGGCCCGCAACACCACCACTCGCGATCTCAGTCGTTATGTCGTGCTCAAACGCATGGCGGCGGCCAACGATTACAACGACGATGCGCTCGCCGCGTTTTTGTATGAAGCCCGCATCTCGTTTGGTTTGTCGCATCCCAACATTGCCCAGGTGTACGACTTTCACGAATTTGCCGGCGTGTATTACTTAGCCATTGAGTACATCCCTGGCGTATCGGTACTGCAACTGCTGCGCAAAGCCACCGCATCAAAACACCGAGTACCGATCGCGCATATCCTCACAATTGCGGTCGGCGCGTGTGCCGGGCTGCACTACAGCCACACGCGATGCGCCAACGATGGCGGACCACACGATATTATTCATCGCGATATCTCGCCTTCAAATATCATGCTGAGTTTTGACGGTGCAGTGAAGCTGATCGATTTTGGAATTGCCAAATCGCACGACGACAATGACCTGCCGAAAAGTGGTACGCGCAAAGGCTTGATCAAAGGCAAAGCCGGCTACCTGTCGCCGGAGCGTATTGTTGGATCACCGCCAGTCGACCGGCGCTGTGACATTTTTTCCTTGGGTGTAGTGCTGTGGGAATTGCTCGCTGGACGCGGTCTATTTCAGCGCCCAACAGAATTCGCAACGCTCGAAGCGACCTTGCACGAGACTCCGCCACCGCTGGCGCAACTGCGGCCCGGTATCCCCAGCAGCATCGAAGCCGTAATCATGCGCGCGATCAACAAATATCCGTCGCAGCGTTTTGATAGCGCTGCCAACATGTTGGTGGCCTTAGAGTCAGCGGCCCACGTTGCGCAGATTTCGCTTTCCAATTGGAACCTCGGCGCCTATTTGAAACAGCTGTGTCGGGTTGATAACGTTGATAGCTTCGATAATGTCATCGCCCAGCCGCCCGCCCGGCCGCAACCCGAATTGTTTGGCGCGCGTGGCACCGACACCGACGGTTTCTTACCCGATGAACAAGCAATTACTCCGGTCTGGGATCTGCCGTTGCAGGCCGCCCGCGACGGCGTCACCGAGCTCATCGATTTTCGCCACGCCAGTCACGACGATCGCGAAATATCCAGCTCTTGAACGCGGCAACGCTGCGCATTTTTGATGCGCACCTGGAGCCCTCGTGCACCGCGCCGACCTGCGCCAGTTTTGACAGCGACCACAACGTGCTGATAGCAATGCCGATCCGCAATGCGGCAACTGAATATGGTCCACCACATTGGCCCCACGTTCGCGTACAACGCCGCCATCTCGTCGCTACATCGATCATCCGACCACCAGTAAATGATAACGTCAGCAAACCCAGCGGCAAAACCTGGCAATTCGCCCAACCTTGTTGCTCGGCGTGGTGGATCGCATGTGAACGCCGTGACGTGCGCAACATATTGTGGCTTTTCGCTTTGATGGAAAGCGTAACCGTTTCGATCGGGTACGTTTACGCGTTACCCGTGTGGGCATGCGGTATGCTCCAGCAACGAATGTGGGTGGGCCGGTTTCTCGTTGTGCCAGCATCCGGATTCGGACACAATTCGTAAGTATACGAATTCTATCGAATTTTAAGATCGTCGAAGCAGCATTTCATAAGGAAGTCTGACCCTTAGCCCGCGTACAATAAAGAACCTATGACGACAGAAGCCGCACCGCAACGCGAACCGGAACTGCCCAAGAAGCACGCATCGGCCAAAGCGCTAACCCGCTTGGCTCATGCCAAAGCCGCGATTGTCGCCACCAAAAAAGTGCTGCATTTCGGTGCGGGCAATCAAATGGAAGCCATTGCGGCGACCCAAATGAATTCAAATTTTCGCCTCAATGCGATGCGAGAACAATCGTATTGGACGCTTGCACCTGAGTTGTATCAATTGGCCAGCGAAAATCCTGAAGCCTACACGGCGGCTCAAGCCGATCTGGTGCATGGCGGTAACTGCGGCGAGCACGCGTATATCGCCTACGATTATCTGCGCCGCCACGCCAAAGGCGATCACATCGCATACATCTACTCGACGATCGATCACTGTTTTGTTCACCTCGGTGACAAAGACAAAGAAGCAGCGTCTGACGTAGCCGTGTCCGATCCTTGGCCAACCCAAGCCACTGCATGTTTGTGGGAAGACCATTTTTGTTACGCCACCACCGTCGAAGTTCATCACAGCATGCAAGCCGACGGCAAAAGTGTTAAAGGTGCCATCGCGGCGGGCTTGCGGCTTACCGAAGCTGGTAAAAAAGCTGCGGCCGGCAAAGCCACAGAGGCTGAAACCCAGGACGCCTTGGCCAAGCGCAAAGAAAACCACTTTTGGGGCCAGGCTGACACCGTCGACGAAGGCAAGAAATTTAACTACGTCAAGTAGGTTTGGATTTGCACCATGAGTGACATGACTAAGAAGCTACTTCCAACGCCCAAACTGACTGTCGTGGCCCAAGCGTTGGTGCCTCGTGAAGCCGCCTTGACATGGTTGGCGCAAGCTCAAAACGATAGTACCGAGTTTCGCGTGCCAGTAGAATTGGCCGTGTCGGTGATGGGCGTCAGTGGCGGCAAATTGGGCTTCGGCAACGATCGCATCGCCGTCAAACTCAACGATTCAGCGCTGGGTAGCGGTCTCAAAGACCGCGCCCGCAGTTGGTTCGGCCCTGCCGCCACAACCTGCGGAGCCTGGGTCTGGGCGCGATGGAACGACGGCACCCTGGTGGTAACCAAAGCCGAAGGCCCGATTAAGCCCGACGAATACGATATGGCGACGCATATTCATGTCGCAAAATGACGGACATTTTCTAAGAACTCACAACAATACATCCGGTACGATGGAGCAAGTATGACCCAGCCCGCAGGACAGCAACGCGAACCTGAATTGCCTAAAAAACAAGTCTCGCCAAAAGCGTTGACCCGTTTAGGACACGCGCGCGACGCGATTGCCGTCACCAAAAAAGTGATCAACTTCGGGGCCGGTAACCAAACCGAAGCGCTGGCCGCGTCGCAGATGAACTCCAAGTTCCGATTGTTGGCCATGCGCACGCCTTCCTACTGGACGCTAGCGCCAGAGTTGTACTCGATGGCACAGCAAAATCCTGAAGCACTAACCGCCGCCAAAGCGGACTTAGTACATGGCGGTAACTGTGGCGAACACTCCTGGATCGCCTATGACTATCTGCGCACCCACGCCAAAGGCGACCATATCGCCCGTGTTGCTTCGGAAATTGATCACGCATTTGTGCTGATCGGCGACAAGAGCAAAGAACCGGCATCGGACGTTGCTGTCTCCGACCCATGGCCAACCAACGCCACGGCTTGTTTGTGGGAAGACCATTTCTGTTTCGAAACCAAAATCGATGTCACGCTAGCAATGCAAGCCGATGGCAAGAGCCTCAAGGGTGCAATCGCCGCTGGTCTGCGCCTCAGTGAAGCTGGCAAAAAAGCTGCCGCACAATCGGCAACGCCTGAAGAAACTAAAAAAGCCGTCGACAACTACGAAGCCAATCATTACTGGAACCAGGCAGATTCTGCGGCCGAAGATAAAAAATTCAACTACACCAAGTAGTGCCACTGGGTTGTGACCTGGCCACTTCGCAGGCGATTCGTCGTAAGCAGAACGGACGTGAAGGTCCCTGCCCGAATCGACGCTGTGTTACCGTTTGACTCGTTGAAGTCAAACCTCGCAGCAGTCACGTTGGAGTGAGTCATGATCAAAAAACCGGATCCCGCGCCTACGTTAACCGTGGTAGCGCAGCCGCTACAGCCCACGACACAAGCGTTAGCCTGGTTGCAACAAGCGCAAGCCGAAGGACTCACGTTTCGAGTCCCACTGGACGTCGAAGTTTCCCCGCTTGGCGCTGGCAGCGGGCATCTTGGCTTCGCTGATGATCGAATTGCCGTGATCCTCGATGACACTGCGTTGGGCATTGGCTTAGCAGATCGCGCACTAACCTGGTGCGGCACTGCCGCAACTACGTGTGCAATGTGGGTATGGGGCCAATGGCAAGATGGCACCCTGATGGTCACCCGGGCCGAGTGTGCAATCGACGACGCTAGCAAACCGTTCGCAACCAATATCCACGTCAACAAATGATCATCGACAACGCACTACTGCCACTGCCTTTCGCACCACGTAACCCGATGCCGCGCGTCACGCCGCGCAACGCGCAACTGCTGCTTGAGCGCTATCGTATTTTGGCAATGGCTATGGCAACGCGCGCGATTGCCGTGCACTGGGATACTGGACTGCTGGGCCACTTTGCCGGCGAGGCCGTGGGTTTGCCGTTTGAACAAGAAGTCTTGGGCCTGATCGGCGTGAGCCGTGGCCGTGCCATCGA
>JAYWHS010000692.1:0-3019 GCA_043777635.1 Kofleriaceae bacterium
GTGCACTCGATCGGCCGACGTCCGGCGAAGTTTTGATCGAAGGTGTGCCGACCTCAGCTATGTCAGATAGCGAGCGCGACGAGCTGCGCGCTATGCGTTTGGGTTTTGTTTTTCAATTCCATTTTCTATTGCCAGAATTCACGGCGCTTGAAAACGTGATGGTGCCGCTGTTGCATCGGCGCGATATTCGGCAAGCTGACGCGCGCGTTCGAGCATTGGAGGTACTCAAGACTTTGGAGATGGATGGGTTTGCGAACCGTCGACCGACCCAGCTCTCGGGCGGTCAGCAACAGCGCGTGTCGATTGCGCGGGCCATTGTTCAGCGACCGAAGATTCTGTTTGCCGACGAACCAACCGGCAATCTCGATAGTGCAGCCGGCGTAGCCGTGATGAACATCTTTGAAAAATTTGTCCACGACGACGGCATGACGATCGTGATGGTGACGCACGAACCTAGCTTCGCCGCGCGGGCGCAGCGAGAAGTGAAGTTGCTCGACGGCCGAATCAAGGAAATCATCGTACCTGAAAAGCCGGCGACCTAACTGCGCGGGTTAGCGCTTGCAAATAACGGCGCTGAGCAATTCATGGGTGAGCCCTTGTCCCGACCATGGCTCACCGAAATCGACCTCCGCGCGATTGTTGAATGCAATGATCACCAGGTCGAGCTCGGGCACAAGCACATTGCGGACCCCTATGTGGCCGAACGCGCCGCGACGTTCAATGATTCGGACCTCGCGCTGGCAGGCACTGAGTGCAACCGGAAAAGACCACTGCCCGAGTGCAATAAAACCTAGCTCAGCCTGACTTTCCCATAGTTGTGCGCGCGAGGCCGCCGCCAACAATGTTCCGGACAGCAGTGCGCGATCAAACGCCAACATGTCCATGATGCTGCCTGACAGATCACCAGCGCCCTTGTATCGCGCAAAATCAAATAGCCCCTGGTCCGACACGAGCCCTTCGTACCCTGCGATTCGATCCCCTTGTTCGCTGAATGACGTATGCAATTTCTTGTTGAGCTCGGCGATGTGCGTGGCCCACTGCTTGCCGGTTACCTGCTCAAGCAGTGCGACCGCGACGGTGTAGTCACAGTTGTTGTAAGTCCACGCAGCGCCGCTTGGGCCTGTGATTGCGCTTCCGCAATACGCCAGCATGTCGGGCGCTGGCGTGGCGGCGGAATAAAGTGCCGGCACGCCGACCGCATTCTTGGGGCTATCGTCTGGGTTGGGAAAGCCGGTCTGGTGCCGCAACAAGTGCCGCACCGTCACGGTGCCAGCGTTGGCGCTGGTAAAGCCAGGCAAGTAGCTGCGCACGGGTTGATCAAGCGCGACCAGCCCGCGTTCCACTGCTTGCATCATCAAGACCGCCAAGATCTGTTTGGTGATCGACGCCAGCGTCCATCGTTGCTCAAGGGAGAAGCGCGACTGCGTCGTCGGTGTGGTGGTGCCAATGCCGGTCGAGACCAGCACGCGATCGCCTTGCGAGACCAGCACCCAGCCGTGCAGTTTGGCCGTTTGGGCAAGCGCGGTGACTCGCACTGTGAGGCCGTTGTCGGTCGGCGCGTTGCGCGTGGGCGCAACAGTTTGCGGCGCGCCACATCCCAACGCAATCGAGAGCAGGGCGGCTAGCCAAAAAAAATTCCGAATACGCATGGGCGCTAGCTAGGTAGCGCACGGTAACAGTGCGCACAAGCTCAGGCGTTGCAACACTACGTATCGCTTGCCGCGCAGCCAGCACTACGCAGGCGCATCAATCGGCGTTGTGCGTATGAGTTTTCTATTTACAAACTCCTGAATGCCGCTGCTAGAGAGTTCGCGGCCGTAGCCCGAATCTTTGATGCCGCCAAAGGGTAAATCTGGCGCGGTCCAGGTCGGATGATTGATAAACACCATGCCCGTGTCGATGCGGCTAGCCACCTGTTTACCGCGAGCGACGTCGCTGGTGAAAACCGAACCGCCTAATCCAAACGGCGAATCGTTGGCTAACGCGACGGCCTCGTCCTCATTTTTGACGTTGAAAAATAGCGCAACCGGTCCAAAAAATTCTTCATGGTACGCCGGATTATCGACGCTGATGCCCGACAGGATCGTGGGCTGCATGAACGCCCCCGGTCGGTCGATGCGGTTGCCGCCCATGATCAATTTGGCGCCGTGCGCTACGGCCTGCTGCACTTGTTCCAGCAGTTTTAGCAACGCCGCTTCAGTTGATAGTGGTGCAAGCGTCGTGGTTGCCAGCATTGGATCGCCTGGAACCAACGCAGCGAGAGCTTTTTGAAACCCAGCAAAAAATCGCTCGGCCACTGCTTCGACTACGATGATGCGCTTGGCAGCGATGCAGCACTGGCCGGCATTGTTCATCTTGGCCCAAACAGCCCAAGTGACCGATTTGTCAACGTCGGCATCCTCCAACACAATAAATGCGTCGCTGCCACCGAGTTCCATCGTCGATTTTTTGAGGTTTTTGCCAGCGCGTTCAGCGACGTGTCGGCCCGCTTCGACGCTACCGGTGAGGGCAACGCCTTTGATGCGCGGGTCATCGATGACGCGATTCACTTGCTCGTACGAAATGCGAAGATTGGTATAGACGCCAGCGGGTGCACCGGCGTCGCGCCAACATTGCTCAAACGCGATGGCACATTGCGGCACTGTGCCCGAGTGTTTCACCATCACCACGTTGCCGGCCATGAGATTCGGGCCGGCAAACCGAGCCAACTGATAATATGGAAAGTTCCACGGCTGCACGCCAAACAAAATCCCCAGTGGATGATTCTCGACCGAGGCTTCACCGATGGGTGGGTGCAATTGTTGCGGTGCCAAAAACTGCTCGGCGTTGTGCGCGTAGTAATCTAAAATGTCGGCGCTCAACGCAACTTCACCGACTGATTCCGCTAGCAGTTTACCCATTTCGAGTGTCATCAGTTTTGCAAACTCATTCGAATGTGATCGCATGAGGGACGCGGCTTTGGTGACCACCGCCGCGCGCTCGGCAAAGGTCATCTTGCGCCAGGTTGCGAAGCCTTGGG
>JAYWHS010000693.1:0-3013 GCA_043777635.1 Kofleriaceae bacterium
TTGCTTGCGCCACCCTTGGGGCCGCACGCTGCGGCCAACAAGCCAACGACTGACATTGCGACGATACGTCCATTGATATTCATGATGATTCCCTGCCGAAGATACGCCAACGCGGCGCTGCGGTTACGCGAAGGCCAGCGCTACTTGTGGCTGCCAAAGTTGAAACCGAGGTTGATGCCGAGCGCAAAAAATCCGCGTGCGCTTTGCTGCACACCGTTGACCAAGGTGGGCATGGTGCCGCCGGTTCCAGTCAAAGCGAAGCGCATGCCGTGCGTGGAGCTGCGCCAGCGGCGGCCAACATCAAGTGCAATACCAGCGGTGCCCGCTACGTACACGCCTGAGGCTTTGCCAGCGATGGTCATTTGCATATCGCCGCAGTCCTGACCATAGCCTTGCGCATCGACGCAGTATGCAGCTTCCGCACTCAAGGCAGTTGCATTGACAGCGGTCGTCAACGCAATGTCGACGGTGGCTGATTGCAACACTCGATATTCCGCCATGGCCTCGCCGCTAACTCGCGTGGCTTCATATTCCGCGCCACGCGCTTTGCCCGAAGCTCGGGTAAAGGCGACCACCACGCCGTAGGCAAGCGGTGCATCAGGGCTAATTTTGCGGCGATAGCCCAGCATCGGTTCAAAACCGATATCATTTTTGTCGCCGTAGGCTCGGGCACCGACGATTAAACCCGGTAGTTCAACGATACGATCGGGCTCAACCAACACCGAGCCGCCCAACATCGCCGTGCCTTTACCGTCGGCGAGCACGGTTGAACTTAAATAATAACCAGGCAGAGCATGGGCGGTTACGCTGACTTCAGGCCGAGCCGCAGGCATGGCTGAAACACCCATGGTTGTTGGCATGGGCCCCAACGTGGTGCAGCCGCTAGCGACGCAGAGCAAGCCGAACCGAAGTATTTTCATCCAACAAGGTTACCACATTGCCGTAACGGTCCGCCGCCGATGCTCGACGGTCGATTGTGCAGTTCTGCGGCTTGCCGCTCATTACGTCGACCAATAAACTACCTAACTATACGCGCTAACTACCGCCGACCCAGCGCCATCTGACTTGGAACAAGACTCTCCACAGTAGATCCCAAGCCGTAACAATGCGTTACTACTACATATGCACAGCGACGAGGCAAGTCCGACGAATGTGAACCTTTCCTCGGTGGTATTGGTCTTTTCTACGCTGACCTCAGCGAGATCCAGTTGTCGGTCAAGTAGGCTTATTACATTATGTATTGCGACGCTAATGAGCTTAGTCCTTACTCAACGACAAGCTTTGGCAGACCGAGCGGCACCACCACCCTTCGTGGAAATTCTGCATCAATCCGCCGGAGTCTACCGCGGCAAGGTTGTTCGCAGCGTTCAGAGCTCTGCCACCGTTGAGTTCAGCGTATCAGCGACACTCAAAGGTGTGCCGGCAACAACCCTACGCTTGCCAGCCTCATTCGCTCTCGCCTATTCCAGCGCCAGTGCAGCAAAAAGTGTTCCTGCGTCACGTGGATTTGCAATGCTGCAGGCGTCCATGCCGAGCAAGCGGGAGGTGGTGCTGGTAGTCGCGCCCGGTGCAAATTCGCAAACATTACCAACAATGCATCCGCTGACATTTTTCGACAAAACCGATCGCGAGTATAGCTACGTACAACCGGTGCTCGCGCTGCTTGCCACAGATGAACGGGGCTTGCCGTTCATCGAAAACAAGCTTACCGATCAGCAATCGGATGAGTTTTACTGGGTATTGCGCGATATTCTCGATAGCCCGGCGATCGCTGCACCACTTCGCGCGCGACTCGCTGGTTATATGTTTCGCAACGTCAAGCGTGATTTCTGGAGTGGGTACGGAGAATTGACGCATGCGCTGATGCACCCTTCAACGCTACCTGATCTCATCACAGGGCTCCAGGCTCTCAAATCACCACAAACAAGTCCGCTCATCGGAGCTGAGTTACTCGGACGATTCAAAGATTTGCGAACACTGCCGCTGCTGGCGACTATGCTCGACGACGCGCGAATAGTCGCCGATGTGAATTCACTGCATCACCTGTATGACGCTTGGCAAAATACCGACCCCACAACGTATGCATGTTTGATGGCCGAGCTTGCAAAACAAGAGTTAGTTTTTGGCAGCACGTCATCCTACACGTCATACGCAGAGGACATTTCCCGGAGGGTCGATGGCACTGCCAAAGCAAACTGTGCAGCCCGATTGGCACCACTGTTTCCACCGTGGGATGTCAACGCGACCATGAGCGCAATCATGCAAGCAAGTAACGCAAACGTAGCGAGCGCCACTACGAACGCCTCGACGCCGAGCCAACGCTCGTGGAAAAGAGCATTGTATTTTATTGCGGTGCGCGGCATCACGTCGCCAGCGGTGATCCAGACTTTGGTCCAGCTACTAGAGTCGACCAAGAACGAAGAAATGCAGCAAGCCGTGGCAGACACCCTGGTCAGAGTCGCGCGGCGCAGCGACGCAGCACAAGCCATGGTTGTTTTCGATGCACAACTTCGCGTCCTAACGCGCGCGGCGCTGCTGTTTCCAGAAAACGGTAGGATGCCTAGTGGGATGAACGCCAAGGAGATGGGCGCGCATCAGCGCCGTATGGTTTTGACCGTGGAATCCATCGCGAAATTGATTCAGCAATTTCCGGCACTGACCAAAGAATTAAGATTTCGGTTTGAGACAGCGCCGATCCGTGTGCAGTCAAAAATGACGAACATCTTATCCTGGATCGCAACTACGCCAACACCGATTACCCAGAGGCAGCAAGCCTTCGAGCTGTTCGCGCTGCCGCCAGCCCAAGCACCGGACGCTTTGCTACGCAGCTTGGGATTGCAAATGTGGCTGCTGGTAGGTGCCGGCGCAAAGCCAACCGCTGTCATGACGACACTATTGGAATCACAGCGCGCGATCGACCGCCACGCCGCACTAGTGTATCTCGGCTGGCAACATGCAATCTTGCCGAGGCTACGACCAAGCGTCGAAGCCATGGCGAAATCAGATCTGGATG
>JAYWHS010000694.1:0-3006 GCA_043777635.1 Kofleriaceae bacterium
GCGGTCGATTCCGACGCTGGCGCAGCCAAAGAAGTCGCTGAGGTTGCATCCTTTGACATGGGCGTAGCCGGATTTTTCAAAGTGTTAGATCCCAAATCATTTTTGGCTGACCTTGGCACCGAGAAACTTTCGATCGAACCGCAGAAATGGAAAGATGTTGGCGCATTTGGCGTGGTCAAATACCAAGTCACGGTTAGCGGCGATGGTGTGGTGTTGGATGCCAAATTGTACGAAGTATCGAAAGGTACAACGGCATCGCTGAGCAAAACCTACCGAGGCAAACGCAAAGACCTACGCAAACTGGTGCACATGTGGTGCAACGAGATGGTCAAGTTCTACACCGGTGAGCCAGGCTTCTTCGGCTCCAAAATCGCGTTTACGGTAAAAAGCAAAAAGGGTCGGGCCATTGTTGCGATGGATTTCGACGGCGCGAACCCGTACGGCGTGTCGCGCAACGACTCTACTAATATTTTGCCAGCCTGGTCGAGCAGCGGCGCGATTGCGTACACCTCGTTCATGCGTGGGGCCCCAGATCTATATCTTGCGGGCGGCGGCGGCGGTCGGCCCAAGCGCATCTCGGCGCACAAAGGCATGAATACCGGCGCTGCATTTTCGCCGGATGGCTCGCGCATTGCGCTCACGCTATCTAAAGATGGCAATCCAGAAATCTATATCATCAACGCCAGCGATGGTGCCATCGTGAGCCGAGTCACCACCAATAAAGCCATCGATACATCGCCCGCCTGGTCACCCGATGGTTCGAGAATTGCGTTCGTATCGGACCGCGAAGGTGGACCGCAGATTTTTGTGGTGTCGGCCGGCGGTGGCGATGCCAAACGAATTTCGTTTAATGGTAGCTACAACACCACCCCGACCTGGTCGCCTAAAAAAGCTGCCAACATCGTTGCGTACACCACCCGCGATGGCGGTACCTACGACATCGTCACGCTCGATCTCGACAGCAAAAAAATGGTGCGCGTCACCCAGAATGAAGGCGCCAACGAAGAGCCGAGCTTTTCACCTAATGGTCGCGTCATTGCATTCGCACGATCCGGCAGCGGTAGCGGCGTGTACATCGCCAACTCCGATGGCACTGGCAAAGCTACCAAAGTGTGGAGCGGTAGCGCCACCGGCGTTGACTGGGGCCCGGCACCGAGTGAATAGTGACTGCGGTTTTCGTTGGTACAAGTGGCGCACCGACCTCGGCAGTGACCACATGGTCTGATACGTTAGCGATGCGTGCGGATCAATAAATACCTTAGCGACAGCGGCAGTTGGTCACGGCGCGATGCCGATGGATTGTTGACCGAAGGTCGCGTGACCATCAACGGATCGCCGGCGGGCCTGGGCGACCAAGTTGCACCCGGCGACCGGGTCTGCGTCGACGGTGATGTGATAGGCGCAGCACGCAAGCTGGCCAAACCGATCTACATTGCATTTAACAAACCGGTCGGTATTACCTGCACCACCGAACGTTCGGTGGCCGGCAATATCATCGATTTTATCGATCATGCTGAGCGAATTTTTCCGATTGGCCGGCTCGACAAAGATTCGGAAGGCTTGATTCTGCTCACCAACGACGGCGACATCGTCAATCAGGTGTTGCGAGTCGAAAACCACCACGAAAAAGAGTACGTGGTCGCCGTCGATCGGCCGGTCACCGATGAATTCATCCAACACATGACCCGTGGCATTCGCTTGCGCCCCGAAGGCATGACCAAGCCTTGCAAGGTGCGGCGGATGGGGCCGCGGATGTTTTCGATCATCTTGACCCAAGGCCTTAATCGGCAAATTCGCCGGATGTGCGAAGAGTGTGGCTACCAAGCGCAAGCGTTGCGCCGCGTGCGCTTTGTACACATCATGCTGGGCGGCTTGGCCGTGGGTCGGTGGCGCAACCTAACCGAGCCGGAAGTGCAAAAATTGCTCGCAGCGCCAACGCCAGCCAAGGCCGGCAAGTCGGCGGCGGGGGGACAACGTCCGGTGCCCGGACCAAATAATCGTGGCCCCGGAAGGACCAGTGCGCTGGGCAATGGCCCGCGCAGCGATGGCCCGCGCAGTGGACCATCAAGCGGTGCAACGAGTCCAACGAGTCCAAGGAGCCAACCTAGTGCCAGCCCACGGGGTGCAACCCGAAGCAGCCGAGGCCGATCGCGATGACAACTGGCGGGTCGGTAGACCGCCCAACGGCCACAGCGCCGCACCGCAAACCGCCTGAAGCATGGGAGCCGCTGTTCAAATTGGCGCGGTTGGCCCGGCGGCCACTTGAAACGTTTTTGAAGATCGAAGCTGCCAGTGGGATCATTTTGATCGCCGCGGCAGCCGTTGCGTTGCTCTGGGCCAACTCACCCTGGCGTGGCAGCTACACCGCCTTTTGGCATTCGCCCGTTGGTATTCGGCTCGGCGATTTTGAGTTTGTGCGGCCACTCGCATGGCTGGTCAACGACGGCCTCATGGCGATTTTCTTTTTCGTCGTCGGCTTAGAAATTCGCAGAGAAATTCACCACGGCGAACTTGCAACCCTACGGCGCGCAGCGCTGCCATTGGCCGCAGCACTCGGTGGCATGGTTGTGCCGGCCATCATCTACCTGGCGTTAGCGGGTGGCCCGGGCACCCATGCTGGCTGGGGTATTCCAATGGCAACCGACATCGCGTTTGCAGTCGGTATTCTAACGTTACTCGGCAAACGTGTGCCACCCGCGCTGCGCGTGCTGTTGTTAGCCCTTGCGGTGATCGATGATCTTGGCGCGATCGTTGTGATTGCCTTGTTCTATTCCAAAGGCATCGCCCTGGTCGGCTTCGCGGCAGCAGCATGCGGCATCGGCGGTATTTTTGTGCTGCAGTTCATCGGTGTGCGCAGCAAATTGGCCTACCTGGTGCCGGCTGTCGTGGCGTGGGCGGGCGTCTACGCCGCCGGGGTACACCCAACCATTGCGGGCGTCATTATTGGGCTACTTACACCCGTGCGCGCATGGCTGGGACCAGAGCGTTTCATCGACAACCTTCGAA
>JAYWHS010000695.1:0-3002 GCA_043777635.1 Kofleriaceae bacterium
GTTGCGCCGCCGGTGGCCATCATCAAGATTGTTGCAATCACCGTCGAAAAAGGTGGCAGCAAGATTGTTGATGGCGCCACCACGGATCCGCGGATTCGCAGCGCCAACAAAACTATGGCGCGTATTTGGGGCGAGCCTGGTGAAACTATTACGTTGACCATCGACGTTGGCGGTTCGTATGATTTGCAAGCGCTGCAGATGGTTCCACATTGGGCCAAGGTGTATCCCGCACAGCGCAACATCACGATCACTCACGATGTGGGTACACTGTGGAAGATTTCTGTCGCCCATGACCCAGCGTTGCCCAAGGGCCGGATTCCGGTTGCGTTGATGGTCAACAATGGCACCTTGAATAGCAGTCCGGCGTTCGTGAATTTTTATTGGCCAGCGCCTGGGCAAGTTGAAGTGCCAGCATACGTCAATGCCAACAATCCAATCTCGACCGACGAAGTGAACAAGAATTTGCGGCCAATCCTCACTACCAGCGCGACCGCGGAGTGGATCAATGTGCCGCCAGGTGGCACTGCCGCATTTGATTTGACCTGCACAGATCCGGAAGGTTTCATGACGCGTTACTACCGATGGACCGACGAAGTCGGTACGTTGGTCAACGGTCGGTTCACCTTGGCGACGACTGTTGCCGACGCTGGCAAAGTATTTCCGGTCCACATCATTTGTAGCGATGGCACCGGTGGTTATGACAGCGTAGCGAAACGCGTAGTGGTCACCGACGGTGACAGCGCGTTAACGGCGCCGTGGCTCACCACCGTGTACGGCACGCCCGAGATGGCTGGGCGGGTGACCGAAGCGGCGGGCACCTTTACGGTCGTAGCCACCGGGGCTGATTTTTACAACACCGACCACGGCCGACGAGTTTTTCAAACCGTCACCGGCAATGTAGAGTTTACCGGCCAGGTGCTAAGCCTGTCGACCGATGGTTCCACCGCCAACAACACGACGCGCGGCGGCGTAATGATTAGAGAAAGCACCGGCGAAGGCGCGCGTGGCGCGTTTGCGTTTGCTCAGGGCAATGGCAACAGTGTGGTGCCGCTGACCGGTGGTGCCTATGTGAGGTCGTACCTCGACGACAGTTCGGCTCGACAGTTCCGCGACCCAACGCTCGCGACACCACCCAACTTTGTCAAAATCGTGCGCCGTGGCGAGGTGATGGCTGGCTTGATTTCGGCCGACAACGTGACGTGGGAATTGGTCTGGGGCCAAACTCCGGCGGCTGGCGCGTTGCCGTTGGGACCAAAGATGGAAGTTGGCTTTGCGGTTGGCAACAGCGATGGTCAGCGCGGCAACCAAGTGAGCTACGGACGCGGCA
Organism: Kofleriaceae bacterium; assembly: GCA_043777635.1. Lineage (GTDB taxonomy): Bacteria > Myxococcota_A > Polyangia > Haliangiales > Haliangiaceae > JABFXX01. The sequence continues at coordinate 1,328 of JAYWHS010000695.1, forward strand.
CATTTAGAGAAGTGCCAGCGGCTGCGGTTGGCTTGCCAGTCGCTGCGGTGCGCGGCAACGTATCTGAACCCGAGACCAAAAAGTTTTTGCGGTTGCTCAAAGTCACGTTGGTCGGTGCCAATGCAGGTCATGAGATTCGCTACACCACCAACGGCAGCACGCCAACCCAGGCCTCAACGCTGTACACTGGCGAGTTTGATGTCGCAACGCCCGGCCCAGTACTTGTCAAGGCGCGCGCATTTTTTGGCGGCGAAGCATCGGGGATCATGGTGCTACCAGTAACGATCGTTCCGTAAGAGGGTAACGAGCTACCTATGATTTGAACGATCGCGGTCGAGCCGGCCTGAGCGAATAGGCATCGCGCGGCAAATCTGCTAGCGTTTGGGTATATGTCCGAGCCACAAATCGACGCCAAGTATGCTGCGCTGCTACGGCGCTTGCGCGAACTGGCCGGTCACGACCGCGCGCTGCTGATCGCATTTTCCGGCGGCGTTGACTCAGCGTTCTTGCTGCGAGCTGCAATCGAAGCGGTTGCCGATCGCGCATATGCTGTGACGGCGATTTCTGAAACCATGGCGCGATCAGAAATCGTCGACGCCCAAGCGTTAGGCGTTGAGCTTGGCCTCGGCTCACGCCACTTCGTCGTCGAATCTCACGAATTGCAGCGCCCAGGGTTCGCCCACAACCCAACCAATCGCTGCGCATTGTGCAAAACCGAGTTGATGTCGATTGCGCTGCCGATCGCGTCGCAACTCGGTGGTGCGGTGATCGCGTTGGGCACCAACGTCGATGACTTAGGCGATTTTCGGCCGGGCATTGCCGCCGCCGCTGACGGTGGCGCAGTCACGCCGATGGTAGATGTTGGCTTGCTCAAAACCGAAATCCGAGCACTTTCGCACCAGCTCGGTTTACGTACGTGGAATAAACCTCAGCTCGCATGTTTATCATCGCGCTTTCCCCACGGCACCGAAATCACCCTCGATCGGCTGCGCCGCGTCGATGAATTTGAAGACGGCTTGCGACAGTTAGGGTTCGGCCAGCTACGGGTGCGCTTTCATGACCAAATCGCACGAGTTGAATTGCCCACCGACGATATTGCCCGCGCGTGTGCACCCACGGTACGGGCCGCAATTAGCAACTTAGGCAAACGTCTCGGCTTTACATTTGTAACCATCGATCTCGATGGGTTTCGCAGCGGTTCACTCAACCCACCGCTGCTACAACTCGGTCGCCGCCCCCATGAACGGCCGTAGCCGCATCGCAAGCGCGCAGCGATTGTCGCTCGCAATGCTAGCGTTGCTGGCCGCGCAGGTTGTGGTCGCCAACGCCACGCCGGCATGGCAAGCCAAAAAAGACCGTGACGTCGCCAGTAAAAAGGCCAGCTTCGACGCCCGATTGTTACCGGTGGTTGGCCGCCCGGCCCGCAAGCTGATCAATTTTTACAACACCTGGACCGACGAGTGGCTTGCCATTGATCCCGAAGCATACGCCAAAGAATTACGCCTTCCCAAGCCGCGTTGGCAACCTTTCCCGCGGCTCGACGCCCGGACGTACGATGAATTCTTGCGCTGTTATTTCACCAACGAAGCCACAACAACTGAGCCACGCTTGCCGATATTTGCGCTTGCTGCGGCTCTGCATTTTCACTCCCCGGTGGTCGAGGTGGTATCGGCGT
>JAYWHS010000696.1:0-10312 GCA_043777635.1 Kofleriaceae bacterium
ATGACGTGCGCTGCAGCAGCCTGAGCCAGTGGATGGATCGGCTGACGGAATGCATCCGCCGCAAACAAATCGCCCATAGCTGTTGGGCGATCCGCCACCGTCGGTGGTGGAATGAACCATGTGACAGATTGGTTCACCGTCGTCCGCCGAGGGAGTTGCTTCGTTTGAATGTGCGGCAGCTTTGCACGTGAGTCACGCGACGGTGAGCCTACACCACTGCGGGGGTTCGCTTACGTCTTGTTGCGAACAAGAACGCCGCACCGCGCGTGAAATGCTTGGCATAGTGGCTTATCGGGGTCGCTTCAATACAGCTACGACACCCGATGTTTCCGAACCACTATCCCAAAAGCCAACCGCTTTGCTCTCAACTGTGAACGTGGAAACTAACTCCCAGCCGACTTCGCCCAACAGATTCAACTGAGCGCGAAAGTTGTTGGCTTCTTTTAACTCGACGGTCAAGGTTTGATATTCCCATTTTGTAGTCATGCTTCTACCGTGACACTAATTTGGCGTTGAGAGTTGTCCAGCGCGATGATTCGACTGGCCGATGCGTTTGTCGAAAAATCAAGCGAAGGTTCGGCGTGCCAACGACACCAAGTTTCCGCTAGCGGCGCATGTTGTGACGCTGGTTGTTGTTGCTATCCCAAAGGATGTTGCATGTTGGTTTCGCGCGCGTTGATAGTTAGTTGTTGTGTACTTTTGGCGAGCGCCTGTCAGCAGCCGGTGGTTGGTGCGGTGTGTGACCTTGGGGGTCCATCGCTGGCCAGTGCGAGTGTGCTGACCTCGCCGGTGTTAGATTGCGAAAGCCGAGCCTGTCTCAAGGTGCCGCCACGGGCGAATGGCTTACCTAGCGGTGCTCGGCCACTGAGCGCCGACGAAGGGATGTGTACCGCAGCATGTGAGGTGGATGCTGATTGTGCAGCCGTCGCTGGTTCACCCTGCCAAGGTGGGTTCGCCTGTGGTGTCCCGGAAGTTCTTACTGTCGGCGCGTCCTGTTGTGAAAAAGTCTGCGTGTGCCGCGACTATCTCGACATAACTGCGATTCAAACGATGCCGTTGCCCGAAGCCTGCAATCCCGCAAATCCCAACGCGACATGCTGCAATTTACTCGGCCGCACCGGCGATGCAGCGTATCCTCAATGTTTGTGATCAGCAGCGAATGCGAATCAGCATTTTTCAATGTTGTTGCGCTCGCGCAATTGTAAATCGTGCAAACTATTTTTTGTGAAGTGCGAGGGTTTCCTTGAGCCAGTCGATTTCGAAATCGGAGGGTGTCCTGGCGGCGTTTCGGCCAGTGGTCGGTGCAACCTGGTTCACGAACAAGCTCAGCAGCTCAGCAGGCGTCATCAACGGCGCTGGTACAAGAATGTCGTCCGATCCTGGGTGTAAGTGACAGCGCAGGTCACGTTGTTGATTCTTGTGATCTGGCAGATTGAGGTCGAATCGAAGAAATGGAGCACCATGGCCGCGTGGCAACCGAATTTCGAAGTCGTAAGCGAGTATCTCGAGTTTGCCTGCGTCTTCTCGAACGGTTAGTGTGAAGTCGAACCACGCCCCATCAGTACGTTCGAAGTGTGCCACTTCAAGATTACGCTTTTGGTTTTTGTCGCCTCCAGTGATGCACCATGCATTTTTGGCCAGGCCGGCCTCGATTAACGTGGTGCGCAAAGCTTCAGTTGGCGAAAAGTACTTAATTTTCGTCCTGATCTCGTCTGGAGATGTGCGTAGGATCTTCTTGTTCGAAGCATTGAGCAGCATGTGCCGCAACTCAAAGAATAGTTCTTTAGCAGTTTTGTTCGTCGAAAGGTCGCGTGCGAGTGTGGCGCTCTGAAGCTCTGCAAATTCCGAAGTCACAGAAGATCCCCGCGGCCCAGAAGCGTGAGCCATTCGGCATATTCAGGATCACGAGGCAGAGTTCCTGCTTCGGCCGCGCGCAGCACGGCATCGTCGGACATATTCAAGGTTAATTGCAGCGCTGCAAGTCGGCGCGTTCGTGCTTCTTCGATTGCCTGCTTCCCATCGTCCTTTGTTAGGACGTTTCCTCCAAGCCAGCTCGCAAGATTCGGTGCTACTCGCATCAAGTCAGAAAATCCGTCGTGCCCCATAATGAAAACAACCGGCCCTTCATGGGCCAACGACGACCGCCGAAGGTCGAGATCCGTCCATTCCTCCGTTCCAAATCCTGTCGCGTCGACGAGCAGCACGACTGCTTCTTTTTTCGCTATCCACGGCATGATGCCCTCAGCTTTTCCACCGTAGAGTGCGATTTTCACTGTTTTGTCGAGCCCATGAACCTCTTCGTTTAGCTGGGCTAGTGTAGAAGGTCCATCGTCGACATCGACCAAAAAGGCCCAGTATGTTGCAGGTCCCAAGGAAGCAACCAACTGCATGCTGAGCTCGGCTACTTCCACAGCGCGAGGCAAAACCCTCAACGCTCCCCCGCGAGCTGTTTTAGGAACGGCAAAATGGTTGGGTGTACGACGTATCGACGTTCTTCATTAAGCCCGGCATACTCAAGCACGCGGCGACTCATAAGCAACGCTAGATCGTCTTGAGAAGTTTGGACGAACGATCCGGATATTCGAACGCGCTGGAGAACCTCGAGTTCGGAGGATCGTAATCCTTGCATGTGCTTACGTCCAAAATTGTCGACCGCAGCAACCGCGTGCGACTCCGCTATAATGTCGGAGCCATGCATGTACGCTTCGAGACAAGCTGATTGGGCAAGCGACATCAAGTCCCTCAACACGCCACCTGAGTTGCGCACCAATATTTCGAGTGCTGCTTCATCGGCGTCGCCGTGGGAAAGGCGTAGCCGGAGAGCCATACTCAGGAAGTTGATACCCGCGCGCGCTTGGGTGGTATCAATCCACGGTTGGTACTGAGTTGAGTCGAAATGTTCCAAAAATTCTCTATCAATTCCGTACAATGCTTTCAATGGGCCGACCAACACCGTCCCGATGCCTAGTTCGCGAAGAACTTTTAAATCGCTCCTCATCACTTTCTCAAGATTGGAAATATCGGTAAGCCGATCGAGGCCGTCGAGTAGCACAACAAGATGGGGCCAGCGGTTTCGGACTGGCGCTAGCAGTAGGCTTAAGATCTTTTGAGCTTGTATAGTATTGTCATCAAGAGGATCCGGTGGTTGAAGCTTGCCAGGTATGCGCCACCCGTCATGGTCATGGTCGTGGTTCTCATCGTAGTCTGAAATATAGCCGTGCGTTATATCGCCCAAATTGATAAGCGTTTTACCGACGGTATGCCGGTCTTCAGCCGACGTAGTCGCAATGGTATTGAACTCTTGGCCGATTGCTCTGGCAGCTTGCAACACGATTGCACTGGGCATCAGCTTGTTAATGTCGTGGCCTTTGCTCACATCGACATAGATTGCGCGGGTGTCATCTTGTCCATTGAGCTGTTGTGTAATATTCAGCAGCTCGGTTGTCTTGCCAGATCCAACGCCTCCCACAAGAAGATGCGTCGATGTTGGCGCAAGTTCCAATTCGGCTGTAAGGCGTTCGCTGACCGAACCTGCCATCGCAACATAGAACCCAGCGGAGAAAGCGTGTGTCGGATCTCCGGCAGGTTCAAGCCGCGCTCTGAGCAACCTAAATCGATCCAATCGGTTCGGCTGTAATGTTGAGGTTGCCGGAACTATCATGAAAATTAGTTTACCGCGATCTCAGCGTTTATCACAAAATTCACAACGCTACTTTCAGGCCGCACCCAACGCGACATGCTGCAATTTACCCGGACGCACCGGCGATGCAGCCTATCCTCAATGTTTGTGAGGTGTCGATATTTGTCGCCGTTGGCCAGCGCTGTGAATCCTGCCCCGAAAGCTGAAACGGCCACACGCTGATACGTGCGACCGTAGTAGCAATTTTCATGGTTGCAGTCGCGCGATTTTCTAGCTCGTACCAGTTGAGCGCCGGCGCAGGAGGACCCGTCTAGCGGATAGTAAGGTCGATCTTCCAGCTATTGAGTTTACCAACATCGGTCGACGCGGCGTCGATCACTTGCAATGTCCAGTCGCCAGCGAGGGCTTTACCGCCCAGGGATGGCAAGTCAAATGAGGCCTTGAGGTCATCGGCCGCGCCGCCAGTGCGATTGAACACCACCGGCGAAACGCCAGCGTGGGTCAACACAACTTTGAGGTCGCCACGGTAGCTGTGGCTGATATCGACCGTGAGTTTGGCAGTGCCAATAGTGCCAACATCTGAGACTGCAATTTTGCTGCTGATACCAGCAGGGCGATTATCAGGGATGGCCAACGCTGGGCTCGCGGAGTAGGTTTTCACTGCGGCGGTGCTGCATGATGGGTGGGTGGCGCAGTCGCTGTCGGCGCAGTTGATCTTGCCATCGCGGTCTTCGTCAATGCGGGTCGTGTCATCGCACACTTCGGCCACTGGGCCCAGGCTTGGGACTTCAGCAATGACGGCATCACCGTATTCACGCGCATACTTCATGCTCAACCAGCCGTAGCCTGCGCCAAACGGATTGCTGATGCCGAAGCCTGCGGTGCCCCATGAATTCTTGATCAACCAAAAGCCTTTTTCTGTTTGCTGATTGCCGGCGGCGTCAAGTACTGGGTTGCCAGCTTGGTCGCGCATGCCAACTTCGAGATTGTCGTCCCAGCCGACCACCAGCACGGCGTGGCCGGCTCGTTTGACCAATGATTTTTCGCGATCGATCGCGTTGGGGTAGGTCACATAACCTTTGTTCCAGTAGTCCGAGTTAACCGGCAGTTCCGAGCGGCGGTGGTTCCACGATTGATAGAAAAACGTAAAGCCGACGACGATGCCCGTCTTCTTGTTTACGAGATGGCTCTTCATTGAATTGATGTTGACCCAGCGGCTCGATGGCAACTTGCGACGATCAGCTTGCAGCGCGGTGGCAGTTGGTTCGCCGTTGGTGTGACATTGGGTTGCGGTCGCTTCAGCGATGCAGGCTGGGTCGTTGGCCACGGACCATGGTTGAGTTTCGTACGGCCAGACCGCTTCGTCGACGGTGCCGAAACGAACGATTGAGCGTAGATTATCGCCGCCGGTGGAGCCACTGGTGTTTTGGAAGGTGCCAAGCTCTCGCTTGACTGACCATTGTAAAAACTGTTCAGAGAAGTCAGCGTCGCGCTTGCCGGCTTTGATGTACAAGTTTTCAGCTTGGGCGGTGGTTGCAAAAATGCTGCAAACGCCACGGCTACCTTGGCTCTTCACCGGGCTTTGCTCGGCAACTAAATCATACTTGGCCGCAAATACTTCGTCAGCTTTGCTGTCATCGGGAATCGGCGACTTGTCCGGGTTGCGGACGTCAGCTTCGGTAGACAGTGGAGGATCATCTCCTTCAACGCTTGAATCATCGGTCATGTCGGTACATGACATCAGGGAAACTGACAGCAATGACAGGGGCAAGGCCAGAAGGAGTTTACGCATGCCAACCACTACTGCGGGTTTTGTGCCGACTTCGTAAGCTCGACGCTATCGCTAAGTGTTTGAATTTGCTGTAACCCAAGTCGTCCGATCTTGACGATCGGCAACTCCACGAGCCAGTGCGATGGGGTTGGCGGAGGGCACCGGCAACTCGATTCGCCACCCTGGGGCCAAGCGATGATGCTTATGGCCCGCGTTTCACGATGCCCGCAGGCAACGAGGCGCCGCTTAGCCAGGCGTCCATGGCGGTGTCGTTGGTCAGGTGCCTACGCATAAAAGCTACCGATAGCGTGCGCATGTCTTTGCGGATCTGGGCTTCATTGCCTGGACCGGCGGCACATAACAAACCGGCTAGGCCGCCGCCGTCATCCGTGAAGTCCATGTGATCAGCACCGGTAAATGTCCACTCGACATTCCAAGATGCATTGGTGATGGCGTTGCGCACGGTGACGTAGTTTTGCGCGGCGGGTGCGCAGGAGTTGGCACCTGAGTTGTTGGTTTCGCCCATGATACCGATCGGTTTGGTAATTGTATTCGCGATCGCTGTGGCCGTGATATCGGGGCAGGTCGCTGAAAATGCGCCCATGCCACAGCCGTTCACGGGGTCGAGCAGTAACGTTGCGTCGACGCGCGCGTCGGCGGCGGTGACCATCGCGGCAATCTTGCCACCACGGCTGTGGCCCATCACGGCGATCTTGTCAGCGTCGACCAGCGCCAGGTTGGTGATTGCATAGGCGATGCTGGCAACGGTGGTATCACGCTCGTCAACGTTGGTTGGGCCGCCGACGATGCTGCCCCCAGTGTCGACGCCAACGACGACAAAACCATGCGATGCGATGCGGGTGCAAAGTTCATTGTAGTTGGAAGTCTTGAGTTGAAAGCCGTGCTTTATGATCACCAGCGGCACCTTGCGGCCAGAAATCGTCGGTGAGTAGATGACCAACGATCCGCCAGCGACGGTCGCTGTTGATTTCGTCACCGCAAATGGCCCAGCGACATCTGGTGCACTGAGCGACACTGCGGGCGCATCAGGTGCAGCATCGCGGCTAGTTTTTGGCGCATCGATCTGGGTGACTGCATCGGTGGATGTCGATTTGGTGGTGCTGCCGCAGCTCACCGTCGCACAAGCGAGGCCGCAAAGTAGGGAACTACGCATTGCTGCGATGACATAGGGACGAAGATTGTGGCTAAACACGGCGAGCACGCTATCACGCCTCCGGCCTTTTGCATCCAACCAAAAATACCTTTTGCCGGCACGATAGCGTCACCCACTGACGCGATTTGGCCGTGCTACACTGCATCGTGGCGAAATTAAAAATTTCTTACAACGCGCCGGTCGTGCTGACATTCGCGATTATTGCGACCGTGGTCCACGGCCTGTCACACCTTTTTGGGTTTTGGTGGCAGACCTGGTTCGTTGCCTGGCCCGAGTTTCATGGTGCGCGGACCTACGTAGGGCTGGTGTCGCATATTTTCGGCCACGGCGATTGGAATCACCTGTTGTCGAACTTCACCATGATTTTGTTGATTGGGCCAATCTTGGAAGAGCGTCATGGTTCGCGTTCGTTGATTGTAATGATTGGGATTACCGCGCTCATCACCGGGCTCATCAATGTGACGTTTTTCAGCCAGCCACTGCTCGGTGCTAGCGGCATCGTGTTCATGATGATTTTGCTGGCTTCGACAGTAAATTTTGAACGCGGCACAATTCCACTGACCTTTATCGCGGTGATGATCTTGTTCATGGGCCGCGAAGCTGTGTCGATGTTTGGCGAAGCCGATGGCATTTCGCACTCGGCGCACTTAATTGGTGGCTTCGCTGGCGCAGCGTTTGGGTTTCTTACTGCGGGTAAAAAGCCGGCGATGACCGGTGCTGCGACGTCACCCGTGGTTGCAAGCAAGCCTGGTCTGCCTGCAAAAATTCCGGCGGCATCGCCAAGCGGCAAGCTGCCGCCGCTGCGGTAGCTGATGACGACTTCGCTCCGGCAGTGGCTTGCGCAGGCACCGTTTTCGTTGGCGATGTCGAGCGGATTTTTTTCGTTTTACGCCCACACCGGCATGTTGGCGTCGCTCACCGCAGCTGGATTTCGGCCGCGCGGCATCGCAGGCTCGTCAGCCGGTGCGTTGGTCGGCGGCTTATGGGCGGCCGGGTTAGAGGCAGAAGCGCTGGCGAATGTGCTGCTGACACTCAAGCGCGATGATTTTTGGGATCCGGGCGCTGGCGTCGGTTTATTGGCCGGCAAAAAATTCGACGCGGTGCTGCGGCGAATTTTGCCGGTTGCGCACATGCAAGCAGCGCGTGTGCCATTGGCGATCAGCGTATTTGATATTCTCAAACGCCAAACCACCGTCTTGCGTACCGGCGATATCGCGCTTGCGGTGCGCGCTTCTTGTGCCGTGCCGGCGATGTTTCAACCGGTGTGGATCGAAAAGCGTCCGTATTGGGACGGTGGCATCAAAGACCGACCGGGCCTGGTTAGTGTTGCCGAGGGTGAGCGGGTGCTGTTTCATCACATTGCCTCGCGTTCGCCATGGCGGCGCGCCGACTCGGCTGGATTAGCGATTCCTCGACGGCGCAACCTGGTGACATTGGTGATCGATGACTTGCCGCGCAGCGGACCGTTTCGCATGGATGCTGGCCAACATGCGTTAGCGGCGGCTCGACGGGCAATGCTCGCTGCGCTGGATCAGCCGGTTGTCGATGGTGTTGTGCGGATCGCTGCGTCGTCGGTCGCGCTAGGTCAGCTGAACGGCTGACGTGGCGATTTCGGTGCCTGCGAGCTGACGCCGGTAAGCCGGCCCGGTACCTTGCGGCTAATGAAAAAGATATCGTTGTCGTTCGCAATGTTCCTCGCAGTTGCAGTGCAGGCTGCCGCTGCCCACGCGGAAGCACCGGCTATGCCGTCGAAGACTGCCTCTGCGGCTAAAGTTGCGCCGGTGCCAGCGTCGCCCGCGCCACCTGCGATGCCCGTGCGCGCAGTTCCTCCAGTGCCGCCGATGCCCGTGGTAAAGCCAGGTCTTTCGTTTGCGTACACCGCGCCAACCGTCGGCAGTGTGGAAACTGTGGTTGATGAGTTGGTCTCCGACATGGTGCTCGACGCCAATGGCAAAAAAATCAAGTTGCAAAACAAACGTAACAAGAAATACACGGTCAAGACGTTGGTTGCCGCCAACAATAAAGTTTCAAAAGTGGAAGTGACGTACGCCTCAGTTGCGGAAGGCAAATCTACCAACGGTAAGCTGGTAAAATCAGTCGAAGTGAACAGCGGCAAGACCTACTGGGTCGAAGCCGACGCCGCTGGCAAGCTGACCATCACCACGATCACCGGTGAAAAGGTATCCGATCCCGAAGTGAAGCTAGTTAGCAAAGACTTTGATGAAGGTTTGAATAACATCCCGCGCATGTCACGCATCATCATGAGCAAATCGTGGGTCCTCAAAGAAAAAACAGCGATGACAGCCGCAGATTTTGCAATTCTCAATGAAAAACAAGATGCCCCAGTGGGCTCCGACGGCTTTATTACGCTGCTGTCGAAAAACGCAAAAACTTCGGTGTTCGTCGTCGAAATGGCGGCCGTAATGAAAAACGCTCAGGTCGATTTCGCGATGCCAGGTATGCGCTTGGAAGCGACCCTTGACAATAAAACGCTGCGCCCTATGCAGCTCAAAATGTCGAGCAAGATTAAGGGCACCGCCGGCGGTATGCCGATTGACGGTGCGATGAAGGGCATGCGCGTTTCGAAGATGAAACCGTAAGCATCGCTTGAACGGTGCTTTGACGATCGGCGTGGTTGGTGCAGGCACGGCGGGCACCGCCGCTGCGTTATTTTTAGCTCGGGTCGGCCACCAGGTTTCGGTTTTTGATCGCGTCGCGGAGCCAAAACCAGTCGGTGCCGGCATCACGTTGCAGCCAACGGGGCAGGCTGTGCTCGCTCAACTCGGCTTGCTCAACCAGATTGAGCATCGCGCGACGCGTATCGATGGTTTGTTGTGCCAGCGCCCTAATGGCCGAGCCGTCGTAGATTTGCGCTATGCCGACGTTGATCCAGGTTTATATGGTTTGGGCCTGCATCGTGGCGTGTTGTTTCAAGCACTGGTCGCAGCAGCCCGAGCCCAGGCTGGTATCGCGCTTGAATTCGGCATTACTATTACCGCTGCGCCTTGGGACGCTCGCTCCGAAGGTGCAGGTCAACGTTGGTTGCAGACCAGCGATGGCACCCGACGTGGGCCATTTGATCTGGTGATCGTAGCTGACGGCAGCATATGCGAGTTGCATCACGAAGCTGCGGTGCCGGTACGCTCAACGCCGTATCCTTGGGGTGCGCTGTGGTTTGTCGCCGAGGATTGCGGCGGTACGCTGACCGCAGACCGCCGAGTTTTGCAAATCGTCGACGGTGCACACACCATGTTTGGCTTGTTGCCCACGGGGCAAAGCCCACATAGTAGTCAGCCGGTGGTGAGTGTTTTTTGGAGCGTGCGGGCCGATCGGGTCGCAGCCATTCGTGCGGCTGGCCTCGATGCCTGGCGTGTCAAGGCGGTGGCGTTGCACCCTGCCGCTGCGCCCGTGCTTGCGCAGATCGAACATATCGATCAACTGTTGTTTACCCAATATCGTGATGTCTCTATGCAGCAATGGCATAACGACGGGTTGGTGTTCATCGGTGATGCTGCGCATGCCACCAGTCCGCAACTCGGACAAGGTGCCAACCTGGCATTGTGGGATGCCATGGTGCTGGCCGAGTGCGTGGCCAGCCAGCCCACCGTCGCGTCGTCGGTCGCGGCCTACACCACCGCGCGGCTCCGCCATCTCAACTACTATCAATTTGCGACGCGTCGGCTCACGCCATTTTTTCAAAGTGACTCGCGTATCGCTGGTTGGCTGC
>JAYWHS010000697.1:0-3000 GCA_043777635.1 Kofleriaceae bacterium
GCTCCTCGTGGAAGCTGTGATCGCGGCTGACCTGGTAACCACACTCAAAGGCACAGGGCCGTTCACGGTGTTCGCTCCGACCGATGCAGCGTTCGCGGCAGTGTTGATGGAACGCGGTTTGACCAAAGCTCAACTGTTTGGCAACAAGCCACTGCTTACCAAAATTTTGACGTACCACGTCGTCGAAGGCCGCGTACTCAAAGCTGATGTCCCGGTTGGGCCATCGATTCCGACGGTCGAAACCGGGACCTTCAAGGTTAGTGCTGCGCTGAAAATCACCGACGCCAACAATCGCGAATCAGCAATTGTCGGCACCGACATTCTAACCAAAAACGGCGTCATCCACACGATTGACAAAGTTCTGTTACCGACCCTGCCGTAAGCTGCTTCGGCCCGCTCACGCCACCTGGACCTCCCAGAAAATCATATCTTTTTGACCGATATTTGAAAACTTGCACAACATCACACTGGTTTGTATCCAGTTTGCTGTAACGAGCAAACAATACTAGGGTTCCATGGTGATTCCCATCTCCGATGCCGACGTGACCGACGAAGAACAACTGCCGATTGGCTTTGTCGTCGGCGAGTTTGCGGTTGAGAAACTGCTAGGCATCGGCGGCTTTGCTCGGGTCTATCAAGCCAAACATCCAGTCCTTGGTCAGCTGGTTGCCATCAAAGTTTTGACCAAGGCGGTGGGGGCTGACCCCGAAGCGATGCGCCGCTTCATTCGTGAAGCTCAAGCAGCTAGCCGGATCGACCACGCCAACGTAGTGAAGGTGCTGGGTTTTGGCAGGTTGACGGATGGCCGTGCCTACCAACTGATGGAATTGGTCGATGGCCCAACGTTAGACGACCACCTACGCCGGCATGGCGCTTTACCGCTTGCCCAAGCGCTGGCGTTTCTGGATGGCATCGCCACGGCGCTCAGTGCGGCTCATGCGTTAGGGATTGTCCATCGCGACTTGAAACCGGCGAATGTTTTGCTTGAAAATAGAAATGGCACGCTGGTACCGCGACTAACTGACTTCGGGATCGCCAAAGCACTCGATGGCGAACAGGATTCCAAACTGACGCGCACCGGCAGCACGTTGGGCACACCAGCGTACATGTCACCCGAGCAAGCCTTGGGCAAATCGATTGGTGCTAGCAGCGACGTGTATGCGTTTGGTGTGTTGGCATTTGAATTGTTTAGCGGTGACGTGCCGTTTGTTGGCGAATCGCCTTTTGCCATCATGATGCAGCATGTCCAAGAGCCACCACCGTTGCTATCAATCGTCAGCCCTCGGTTGGGCCCAACGTTCGACCAAGCGATTCTTGACATGCTCAACAAGCGGCCAGAACTCCGACCACCAAGCGTCGCTCAAGCCATGCAGCGCTTGCATGCGGCAGCAGTACCAGTGGTCACGTCCTTGGCTACAGACGTACGCACGGCAGCCGTTCTTGGTACATCAAAGCGCCGCGCAGGTACGGCCATCGCTGTGGCAACGTCGATCGGAATTGCACTCGCTGCGTTCTTTTGGTTCTTCAACAATTCCGAGCCAGCGAAAGCACCCGATCAAGCGCCACCATCGGCCCGGACATTGCCTCAACCCAGTCTATCGAAATCCGAACGGTCAACACCGACGGCAGACGTTACAAGCATCACGCCACCCGCACCATCCACGACACCAGATGCAAGACCAGCCAACCGAAGACCGCCAACTGCGCCGGCTACCTTGACGCCCGACAAAACACGACGCGGCGGCAAGACTACGCGGCAACCCGTGGTTGGCACAACCGCCCCGGGCAACGGCAGTAATCGTCCTAATGATGACGGATCAATCGAAGCACCTCCTGATTACGAAGCCACCCCTTAAGAGGACACGATGCAACAACCTTTCCTTGCACTTGCTACGCTGGTCGGCACCGTCGGCATATTAGTAACGGTTGGCTGTGGCAACACCGCCGAAATCGCTGCTGATGTATGCGGCAACCTAGTCACCGAGGGCGGCGAACAGTGCGATGGACAAGAAAATTGTCTGGCCGATGGCTCGCAGGCTTGTCGCTACAGCTGTGAAATCGGAACCCGTGAATGCCCAGGTGATCGAGGCTGCTCGGTTGAAGGTGTGTGTATTGAATCCGCCGGCAGCTTTGTCGAGTTTGCAGCAGCCAAGCGCTATGAAATGCCTGCCGACCACATCACCGTCGGTGACATTGATGGTGATGGTCGTGATGATGTGATTGGCGTTGGCGATTCGGTGCGCGTGCGGTTTGGATCAGTGAGCGAACCGCTGGCCGCAAGCTATGAAAAACGTATCAGACCGCCGACCGGCGCAGCCACGATTGGGCAGATCGATGGGACCGGTGGACTCGATATCGTATTTCCAACCGCCGACGGAATTTTCACACTGGTATCGCGCGGCCGTGAATTGGAATCGATTCCATATGCAACCGCCGGCGCCTTGCCAGTTGATAGCGCTTCAGATTGTGCAGCGGCCAGCGTTCCGAATGGTTGGCGAATGTGCAAAACCGTCGACCTCAATCGCGATGGTAGAATGGATCAGGTCGGGTTCCGAAGCGATCTTGACAACATCGCGATCCAACTCGGCCGAGTCGGTGGGCCGCTACCACGTACGCTGGACACCGTCGACATTATTACCGACATCACGGTCGGAGATTTTGACGGTGATGGGTTTGGTGACATCGCCTTTGCAGCGCGTGCAGCGGTTAGTGGCGCGAGCCAGACCGTGTCCGTGGTGTACGGCGCACCGCAACCTGAGGCCTTTGCCACCGTCCCGCTCGCCGCCGCCGACACTATCATCGGCATTGCTGCGGCTGATCTCAGTCAACCCGCAGATGGTGTTGACGATGTAGCGATCTCTCGTAGCTTGCGCGGAGCTACGGGTATCGCTGTGTATCGTGGCGACACCGCACGAGATCTGTCGGCACCCTTTGCACTCGATGCTGCGCTTGACCGCCAGCGAACAGGCCTTGATGTGCCCTACGCCATCGTCGCAGGCG
>JAYWHS010000698.1:0-10306 GCA_043777635.1 Kofleriaceae bacterium
CGGCATGCGCAACTGGCCAATCGCATGTGGCGCGACGACTTGATGGCTCCACGATTCACCTTGGGTAGCTGGCGGCACTGCGGCACGCGCAACTTGCGCATTTACGATCACCGTCTCAGCGGTGCCGTCACTCGATTCAGTCCATGCGAACTGCGAACCACCAGCGTCGAACAACGGCTCGGATAGGATCCACGGAATTTGCGCTGCGGTCAGATCGACGGTGAGCGGCCCAAGCGGTGCGCGTTCAACCGCAAATTGCACGGAAGAAATCGTGCGGCTCATCTGCATCGATAGCGCAACATCCCCAGCGATATCGGGCAGCATGATGTCGCCGGCGCGGTTAGTGCCGAGGGGCGTAGGGAAGTTGACGCTGGCGGTCTCCGGAACCCGTACAGATAGCGCGCCTGCCAACGCTTCCGCCGATATCTGGGCACCCATCGTGGTTGCTGGAATATTGCTCAACGTAAACGTATGCGCTTTAGAAACTTTGATTACTTCGGCCGCGACGTCAATCGTGCCCGCGGTTACAGGTACGTTGCCTTTGAAAAAGGTTCCGAGTTCACTATTATTTATGTTGCGTGCGCTGACGAAAACATCGACCGTCGTGCAGGTCGATGGAATTTGCATCGCGATGCTGGTGTTCGCCAGACCTTGAAAGTTGCCGCAACTGGTCCGCACATCGACGGTGGCACCGCGCGGTAACAACGCTAATTTTAGGCTGGCCGTCAAAGGTGCATCTATATTGGTGCGCCGGCCAACCAGCAAGTCGTCGCCGGGTTTCACGCCAATAAATGTATAAACTTCGGTCGGACGCGCCGAAGGCCCAGCCAATGTAGGCAAGACTACGGTTACCGTGCCGCCAGGATTCATGGTCGCCGACGCCACGCCGGTGGCATCGGTTGAAGTCGGCGAACTAGCAACCACTGAATCATCTGCGTTTTGAAACACAACGGGTACGCTAGCGGCCGGTCCACCGGCTCGTACAACCGTTACTTTGACAACGCCTGCTTGGATTGCATCGATCGCTGGCGGTGCATCGACCACCACGGTGGGTGCATCTGCAAACTTCGCAGGATCCTCGCCGCAACCTACCGTGGCCAGCAGCGCAAATGAAAATACCGACGTGAACCCCAACCTGTTTTTGCTCATTGCAAAATCCTACGCTGCCTGCTGCGCGGCGTCGAGTAATCGCCGGGCTGCCGCACTACAAATGTTGATCTACGCACAGCGTGCGTCATGAACCTACATTCACGGCTGGCTGCGGGCCTGGCGGTCAAGCCGCATCCGCCAATCAGAAATGTGGGCGGCGGTTACCCAAAATCCACAGATGCCTAAAATCACAGAAAATAATATGGCAACCGTTGTGATCAGCGTGGGTAGCATGTGCCCAATCCGCAGGCCAACGCTAACCATCAAACACCCGAGCGCGACAACCACTACTCGTTTCTGAGTACGCTTGCTCGCAGCAATCCAAGTGCGCAGCTCGATGGGGTCCATTAGCGTTTTTCCTTGGTACAAGCCTGCGACGTAACGCGGCTTCGGTTGCAAGCCGGTGACGGGTCAGTTGTTAGCGGCTGGCTTTGACTTTTTTGATTTCGGAAATCAGCTCTGGAATGGCTTTTTCCCACTCCATCACCACACCGTAGTCAGCCACTTGGAAAATCGGCTCGTCTTTGTTTTTGTTGATCGCGACGATGGTTTTGGACCCCTTCATGCCAGCGAGATGCTGAATCGCACCCGAGATAGCGACCGCAAAGTACAAATTTGGCGCAACAACCTTACCAGTTTGACCAACTTGCCAGTCGGCAGGCACCATGCCAGCGTCGGTGGCTGCACGCGAAGCGCCCATCGCGGCACCGAGCAGGTCGGCAAGTTCTTCGAGGACTTTGAAGTTATCGCCGTTCTTCATGCCGCGACCACCGGCCACAACAACTTTGGCATCGCCCAAATCGGGACGATCACTTTTTTGAGTTTCAGCGCGCACGAAACTCGCGCCGTAAAGATTAATGTCACCGGCGGCAGCCGCCGTGACAGAACCAACGCTGCCGGTTTCAGTGGCCGGAGCGAATTCGGATTGCCGCACCGAAACGCAAATGATAGGGGTCGTGATTTCAACGGTTGAATACGCATTGCCAGCCAGTATCGGCCGCACAAATTTGTTGCCACCTTCAAGCTTAGAAATGTCCGATGCCATGCCAGCGTCGAGCAACGCGGCAACCCGTGGCAACACATCTTTACCCATCGAAGTTGCGGTAGCGCACACCACGGTAGCGCTATGGTCTTTGGCCAGCCGCGCAATAATCGGCGCGTAGCTTTCAGCCATGTAGTGTTCGAGCGCAGCGGCTTCGACCACCACCACCTTTTCAGCAAATTTCGCAGCGTTGCCACTAGCGGCATTGGCGTCGGCGCCGAGCAGCGCGATGATTACCTCACCGCCATGCGCTTGTGCTGCTGCGCGAGCGAAAGTTAGATTAGAAAGCGCGCTGCTGCGAAGTGTTGCGCCAGCGTATTCACAAATTGCGAGGATGTTACCCATGCTAAAACTCCAAGAGTGTTGAGTAGTTTGGTTGGTTCAGATCGCTTTGGCGTCGTTGGCTAGCTTGGCTACCAAGGTCGGAATATCGGCGACAATTTGGCCGCCGGCACGCGGTGGTGGCAGCGTGATCGCTACTTCGCGAATCGACGGTGCAGCAACGCCAAACTCGGCAATCTGCTTGGTTTCAAGTGGCTTCTTTTTAGCAGCCATGATGCCTTTGAGTGATGGCAACCGGGCACCTTCGCCTTGATACGCAAACGTTGCCGCGGTCACGCCATTTTTCACCGAGTGACCTGCGACGATGCGCAAATCGACGGTGATGATGCTTGGGCTTGGCACCTTTTTGTATTCTACGCCGCCGTCAACTTCACGGCCAACGACAAAACCGTCAGCTTGTTTTTCAATGGTGGCAGCAAACGTGGCTTGCGCCCAACCCAACTTACCAGCGAGCATTTGGCCCACTTGATTGGCATCGCCATCAACGGCTTGTTTGCCCATCAGCACCAAATCAGGTTTTTCGGCTTCGATGATGGCTTGCAAGACTTTCACAACGGCCAACGAGTCGATGTTTTTGTCGTCGGTAACGATGTGAATGGCTCGGTCGGCGCCCATCGCCAACGTCGTGCGTAATTCTTTGGCAGCTTCGTCAGGGCCCAACGTCACGGTGATCACTTCACCCCCGACGCGGGTATTGGTCTCGCCATTTTCGAGCAACCGAAGGGCGGTCTCCACCGCGTATTCGTCAAAGGTGTTGACGATCCACGATCCACCCGTGAGGTCGATCGCGTTGTCTTTGATTTTAGTTTTTTGAGTTGGGTCGGGAACCCGTTTTACCGGTACTAGGATCTTCACTGGTTTTTCCTTTGCTCAAAGCCTACGCGTCAGACCATTTTCCACGAGTGCAACCACCCAATCGGCGGCTCGGACAATATCGAACTTTTTAGGACGGTGCGCCGATTGGCGCACGCGGTTAAGGTCGCTTGGATCGACCGTGCCCTGAGGTGATTTGTCGCGCTTGTTGGGCATGCTCGCGACGATCGGTTTATCGAGTGATAACACCCACGAGGTGACCAATTCGTCGAGCATGCCAAAAATCATGCGCGCTACTACCGCAGGTGGAATTTCACTGGTGAACTCACCTTGTTGTTGACCCGCAGCGACGATCCCGGCCAGCACCCGCAGGAAATCTGCAAACCGCGGATTGTCGTACTCATTCATGAACTTGCTGCTCTGCCGTAGTTCAATCGTTAACACTTCAGCCGCAGCTGGTTCGGCGTGCACCAAGGTGAGATAGCTACGAACAAATTCGCGCAACTGAATCCGCGGCTCTTTGCCGGTGATCGCGGTTGCCAACATGCTGTTGACCCGCTCCATGCGCGATTCAAACAGCGAAATGAGCAAATCATCTTTGCTCTTGAAATACAGATAGATCGTGCCATCAGCGACCCCGGCCTCGGCTGCGATTTGCGAAACCCGCGCCGCGAAAAAGCCATACGCTGCAAAAATCGTTTCTGCCGCGTCAAGAATGCGCTCGCGTTTGACTGCGCGTTCGGCTTCGGCTCGGTCGGCCTTTAGGCTGCTTTTTTCGGCTTTCAACGCGCCATCCACCGCTGGTGACAATGCACCTTCGGCTGGATCTGGAGTCGATGAATGAACCGTCATTCATCACTGTGTAGCGCGGATGACGGATCGCGTCAATCAGGTAGTTATTGAAATGATAGGCTTTACCGGCCTACAACGCGGCTTGTAACAAACCAAGTAGGGTCTGGGCTTCCTGGCGGCGCAGCTTAATAGTCTGGCCATGCAAGCGAAACGTTAGGCTTGCCTTCGTAACTTCGACCAGTTCGATGGCATCGCCTTCGATGGGTGGATTGGAAGATCGAGGGACAAGCCTTGAAGCCGATACTAACTCGACCGATGGCGTAACCACGCCGTCATCCACATCTAACCCTTCGGTTGCAGTCAGTTTCCGCGGCACATACTGATATGCGCCTTCATCGACGTTCGCGGATCGAGCATTCACTAGGGACGGCGACCAGACCCGAGGCAACTCAACCGTCGGATCGGCGTCGACCAACATGTTCGTAGAATAGTTTTGTAACGACATTTCTTTGCTCACCCTGCTGGCCAACTTAGACTACGATGATCAACTCTACCAGGTACCGTTCGGGTATCGGCGCGGTCGCAGCAAAACCCAACATCGCAGCGTGGCATGTAGGCAAGTGCTCCCATGCTGACGCCGCTGTCCCCGCCCCGATGTATGGCAGCCGCGTGATAGTATTAGCGAATGTTCGTCTGTCCAGATTGCGCAACTACGTATCAGACCGATACCGCGTGCCCGCACGACGGCGCACGGCCATGTAATGCCGCCAGCGATCCGCTTTTGGGTACCACAATTGGCAGCCATCGCGTCGCTGCCAGAGTTGGCGCAGGCGGCATGGGCACAGTGTATCGTGCAATTCATCCCGACATTGGCAGTCGCGTTGCGATCAAGGTGTTGTCACATGATAGCGCGCGCGATAGCGAAGCCGTGAACCGATTTTTCGAAGAAGCGCGCACAGTCAATCTGATTCGCCATCACAACATCGTTAATATCCTCGACGTGGCGCGGCTACCGGATGGCCGGCCGTACATCGTGATGGAACTGCTCGACGGAGTTTCGCTTAAAACCATCTTGCGGCAAGGCCCCTTATCGATCGTAGAACTGGGCCGAATCGCAGTGACGGTGCTCGATGCCTTAGCCGCTGCGCATGAACATGGCGTAGCGCACCGTGATCTGAAACCCGACAACATTATGATTTCGCCAACCGGCCGGGTCACCTTGGTAGATTTTGGTATCGCCAAAATCGCCAGCGCGCGGCCCGACGCGGTGCGCACCGAAACCGGCGTGATTTTGGGAACGCCACAGTACATGTCGCCAGAGCAAGCCCAAGGGCGCAGCGTTGACGCTCGCACTGATATCTACGCGATGGGCATCATGCTGTACGAGATGAGCACCGGGGTTCGGCCGTTCGAAGGAGATTCGCTCTTTGAAATTCTACGGCAACAAATTAGTGAGCCGCCACGGCCACCCTCACAACGCGCCGCAGTGCCAGCCGATCTTGAACAGCTTATTCTGATTGCCATGGCTAAAGCGCCGGAGCAAAGATTTGCCTCCGCGCGCGCCATGCAAGCCGCCGTCCGCCACGCCACCGGCGGTAGCCAACAAGCCACGCCCTGGCCAACCACTCCGGTAGGCGTCGAAACCAACAGCACTGCCACGGCGGTGCTAGCGACGCCAAGCTCACAACAGCCCACGTACTCTACGGCCACTGCCAATGTGCGACCGCCAAATCCTGCGGCCCAACACAGCCCGCCAGCCGCTCACGCCTCCTCCTTTAGCATGATCGCGAAGTCCGAAAACCGGACAAAGAAATCGACGTGGCTGATTGCGGCCGGCAGCGTCGCTGTCGTTGCAGCTGTGGCTATTCCGGTGTTGAGCACCAAGCAAGCTTCAACAATTTCCCCGCCGACACCGAGCTGGCTTGGTTTAGCGGCTGGCGTCAATGACCCTATCGCACCGGTGAACTTTGCAACAACGCCGGTTGCCGCTATCCCCGCTTGCCAAGAATTGCAGCCGACGCTCAATACTGTGTTGGCATGTCCGGGCGTCGACGCGTTCTTGCGCCGGCGCATGCGCGCAATTTATCTCGACCATACGGTGCGCTATTCTGATGGCAGTTGGTGTGATGCCGGCATCGCTGAGGCGCGACGATATGCCAACGACGGCGGGTGCGCCAACAAACTCGCGCCACCGTCAGGGCGCGTGACGCCCGCGAGTTTTGGCATGCCAACGCCAACCGTGGGCACCGTGGCGACCGGGCCTAACTCAGCGGCGCTCAACGCAGCGATCCAGAAAATCACATCGCGCGAGGAATGGACGATCGCCGTGTATTCGAAAGATCTAGTTCAAGTCCTAGCTGCACAAGCCATCATCGCAGGGCAACCCGACCCCACTGCGCCTTTTATCGAAAATGACCGGCTTGAAATCGAAGTTGATAACTTTGCGGCATATGCGTCCGCGCGTGCGCGTGGCATTGCACCGGATGCGCAATTGGAAAAGATCGAGTTTCACGGCATTCGCCGCAACGGCGTGATCTCAGTCAAAGGCGATTTTGGCGCGGCCAAGGCAACATTTTTCTCACCACGCAAGTGGGTCCGACCAGCAACGGTTGCCGCCGACGTAGCCTGGACTCCGCTCGCAACGTTCACGATCGAAATAGGACACAAGGGCGTGGTGGGCCAATGGGGTTGGAGTACCTACGACAAACCACCTACACCGTTACCATTGCCAACGTGCAAACCAAGCCAACTTTGGATCAAAGCCCGGCAACACCACCCCACCGTCGACAAAATGGAAAAGACGTTTGGGTTACAAGTCGCCTATGAAACGGCGGGCGCATGGAACATGCCGACTGAGCTAACCAAGTTGCCCGATGATTGTAAATAAATCTGCGGTGCAGGCCCCACGAAATAACGAACAACGCTGGGCACGCGCCGAGTGACAGCAAGCGCAGCAAGCGCAAACCCGCCACGATTCTTGCGATTGCGCGATCCGGTGTGGGTCACAGCGGCGACGCAACGCAGTGAGTACGACAGACTCAGCCACACTTCGTGCCTGCAAGTAAGGATCGCCGAAGCCGGACAGCCAGCACGCGCACGACCAGACGTGGTAGCCTGCCATCATGTGGATTTTTGGTGGTGCGCGCAGCAAAGTGCGGCGCATGGAAGGCGAAGCGGTTGAGCAGCATTGTGCCGACTGCGCACGCACCACGACCCATCAGCCGGTGAAGGTGAAAGACTCGTTTCATCTGTTTTTCATCGAATTCGCCGATATGAAAAGCACCGGGCTACAATGCGCGGAATGTGGAGAAGTCGCCACGACTCAGCCGGCGGCCCCTGCCACAAACCGCCAGCGTATCGATGACAACGGACTCGAAGAACTCAATCACTCGGCCGCACGTTCCCATGCGCTCGCGATGCTAGCCACGGCCGACGATCCTGAGGCGCCAGCGATCGGCAGTGCTATCCGCAGCCGGATCGCCGACCCAGACGCCATTTCATTGCGGCGCAAGCCACGCGCCGATCAGCCGATTGATCACGGCCGCGTCGACGACGAATTAGCTGCGCTTAAAGCGGCAGCCCGCAAGAAATAGCTGCTGCACGGGGCCGCGCGATGCGTGCACCAACGCCTTGCCCACGCTACGCTGCAAGCATGTCGCACTTGCGCATTGATGTTTGGTCTGACCTGGCCTGCCCTTGGTGTTATGTTGGTAAACGCCGCCTCGAAGCCGCCTTGCAAAAGGCGGGGGTAACCGACGCTGACGTGGTGTGGCGTTCGTTCGAGCTCGATGCCCGCGCCCCAGCAATACAAGATACCACCGTGCCTTACGCCCAACGCTTAGCAACAAAATATCGGTGCAGCGTCGGCCAAGCCGAACAAATGATTGCACGCATGACCGAGACCGCAGCGGTCGACGGCATCACGATGCGGTTTGATCGCGCGCAACCGGGCAATACCTTTGATGCGCACCGTGTATTACATTTAGCGCAGCACCACGGTTTACAAAACGCACTCAAAGAGCGGCTGTTCGCAGCCTATCTCACCGACGGTGAAGCGCTCAGCGAACATGCCACGTTGCTGCGCATAGCTATCGACGTTGGGCTGCCAACCGAGGAGGTGGCTGCGGTGTTGGCATCCGATCGCTTTGCCAACGAAGTTCGTGCCGATGAGCAAATGGCTCAAGAACTCAGTATCTCAGGCGTACCATTTTTCGTTATCGCCGGCAGCTTGGCGGTTTCCGGTGCACAACCCATTGACGTGTTAGCCGACGCCATTTCGCAAGGCCGCTCGATGGCAGAACCCGCCGACGGGGCAAGCTGCGGCCCCGATGGCTGCGACTAATCTCCGACGACGGACACCGTCTGAGTCCGCACACAATGAGGTATTCACCGACGGTATTACCTGCTAGCGTCACGCCAATGTTTCGGTGCGACGCATGGCTGCGGGCGACAACCATTGTGGTTGCATGGTCGGTTGCATGTGCAGCGTTGAGCGTTGTTGCGACCCACGAGGCCGAAGCGCGAACAACAACCAATCAGCCCGCAACCAAGCTACAACGGCCAGCTCGAACCGACAAAACATCAGCGTCCACCGCTCGCGCCAAGCGCCGCAATGCAAAACGCTCACGAACCGGGCGCGGCTTTGTACCTGGCAACGTCGACTCGCCGGCATATCGCTACGGCAATTTATCGCCCGATGATTGCCACGCTGAACTCACGCAACGCGCAATCGAATTCGAGCTCGTCGACCTAAACGAAGCCCGTGGCGTCGCAGCGCCGGTGCGCTTGCGGAGCCCACTGCACGGCGTCGAATTTCGCAGCAATAGCGCGCGCGCCGACCGGCCTGATTCAATCCACGAAATTGCAGACTGTCGGTTGGTGCTTGCCCTCGATGATTTCGCAGCGATTTTGGCGAGCCACAATGTCATCGCAGTCGAGCACTATTCAATGTATCGGCCGCCTTCCAAGCGCTGGCCGGCCGCCAAAATTGCCCGCCAACACGGCGGTGCGCTGGCGATTGACGCTGCCCATTTTGTCCGCAAGGACGAAAAGACCCTAACCGTACTCGACGATTTTCACGGCGCGATCGGGGCCAAGACCTGTGGCCCCAAAGCGAAACCGCGCCGCAGCAATGCGGCCGCCATCGAATTACGCGCGATTTTGTGTGAGGCCGTCGCTGCGCACTTGTTCAACGTAGTGCTGACACCCAATCATAATCGCCCGCACCGCAATCACTTTCATATGGAAGTTATGCACGACACCGCATGGTTCCTCGTCGATTAGCAGCAACCATCACGCAATGACAACGCAAGATGTCAGGCAACGACGTAAATGTACGACAACGTAGTCTGAGGCTTCGCTTCGCACCGCCAACCAAAACCCGTCATTGTATTTACGCAATGCGCTGAGCTACTATCAAGGACACAATGGTCACATCACGCGTGAAATCGCTGGTGCTACGAGCCAACCACGAAGCAGCGACAGGTTTCTTGCTGATCTTCGGTGGCTGCACAATCGCTGCCGGCTTGATGTTGTTATTGTTTACCCAAGGCCAGGGCTTGGTTGTAACGCTGGTTTTTACCGTCGCCGGCTTGGTCATTGTGCACCACGCCATCACCAGGCGACGCAGCATCGACACCTACACGTTTGCAAGTGTTAGCAACACCATCACCGCCTTGCGCGGATCACGCATCCATCAATTTGACGACGTTGCTTCGATTGAATTTGATCGCGACTGGCTCGATGTCGGCTTGGTTGGCGATTTGCACGCAGCGTATTGGTTTATCTTGCACATGAAAAACGGCGACCGCCTATGTATCGCGCACGGTTATCGCTGGCGGCTCAACCAACTACTACAAGAGCTGCAAAACTTGGGCTTGCAGCTGGCACAGCATCACGACGGTACGCCCGAGATGATGGGCCGCTTGATTGTGCTTCCGCGCGCAACCGCACGACCTCGGCAGTAGCAGACGTGGCCCGCACCGCTCGTACGGTCAGGCGGATTAGGCATCCTGATACTTGATATCGTCGCCATCGACCGGCGCCCGAGCCATACCGCGAATGATCACCACACCGTCGACAACATCGGTGCTTGCAATTGTATTGAGTACCCAACGCGGCAGCGGTGTTGCGCGCGCTGCGACGGCCAGGCACTTCTCTAGTTCTAGT
>JAYWHS010000699.1:0-3000 GCA_043777635.1 Kofleriaceae bacterium
ATCAGGTCGCTGATGTCGGTGGTGTCGGTGCGACACTGAGCGTCTGACGGGCCGCCTATGGCCCAGCTCAGCAGATCGAGTTGTTCTTGGCGCAACAGCATTGGATCGGAGATGCTTGCGGTGGCTGCGTACGCGGAAATACGGGCGACGTCTTCGGCTTGGTATTCGCTGCGTTTGCGGCGTCGTAGAAGTCGGAACACAGCTTGGTGCTCGCGGTTCGACATCGCGTTCACTGCGCGCAGTAACGCGGGTAGTTGCGCTGCCGTTACGCCGCCGTTGCGTTCAATGTCTCGGAGCAACGTAAGCTTTTCGTCGACGGTACCTTCGAGCAAAACCCGCATGATCCGTAGCGAGCCACCTTTTGCTAAGCGCAACTGCGCTGCGCGTTTTACCACCGGGTCGGAGTCGCTACATGCAATTTCCAACAGTGGCTCATCGGGCAGTGCCAACGCGCAGGCCCAACGAGTATTGGCGTCTTCGCTTAACCGACCGTGTTGCAAAACCACGCGATGCTGGTCCATCAGGTCGGGTGCTCGTGCCACCAATATCGCCGCTGCACGTGCTGCCCATGGTTCGAGATGTACTGCACGCTCGACGAGATGCTGTAATTCAAGATTGTGGCGTGCGTGCACATCGACTCCAAGAGTGAGCACACGCCATTCAAGCTGCACTAGTGCAGCTTCGATATCTAAGGCGCTGCCGTCACCGAGGGCATGAAAGTGCTCGGGAAATTCTTGCCGCGTGGTGGCGGTGCGGGCCAATGCAATTTCACTGGCCTGGCGCAACCACTGCCATGGTGCGTTGTCAGCGGCCGCGCGCCAACGTACCCGCGTCGATTCTTGCGGTAGTGGCGCAAGCATTGAGAACATGGCGTTACAACTAGTGAGCGTAGATTCCGAAAACGGCAGACTCGCGGCTAAGCTGTCGTGCAGTTGTGTCGCAACAGGTAGCGATGTAACAACGCGGATCAGACCGTCGATGATTTCGCTGATCTGAGTCGCTGCGCGTTGCACCACCGCCCAACGCAATTGCAAGGCACTGCGTTTGGCAGGTTCGAGGCTCGCGACCGCGCGGCTCAGCTCATGCGGCGCAACTCCCTCAGCGGTGAGCATGCGTGCGATGCCATAGTTTTCGGCATCGATTGCTGGGCAGCTACAAATTACACACAACGTGGCAGGTGTTGTTGGTTTGGCGCAGCTCGGGCAGCGGATCAGCATTGCGTCGACGATACCAGACCGACGCCAGCGATGTCTGGTATCCATTGGAGATGAGTGAACCTATCGGCCGTGTAGTGGATAGCTACGAAATCAATCGTCGCGCGTGGAATGCCGAACGTGCGACTGATAACGAGTGGGTGCGTGAAGTCGAGCCCGAGGTGATCGCGGCGGCGCGCCAAGGTGATTGGCAGGTGGTGCTCACGCCGATGCGGCCGGTGCCTCGTGCGTGGTTCGGCGAGCTGCGTGGCAAAGCGTTGTTGGGGTTGGCCAGTGGCGGCGGCCAACAGTGTCCGATTTTTGCAGCGGCCGGTGCGCAGGTTACGTCGTTCGATGCATCGGATGAACAACTGGTGCGCGACCGACGGGTGGCTGCACGGGATGGTCTATCGCTCACTACGGTGCAAGGTAACATGCGCGATCTGCGGGTGTTTGACGACGCTTCGTTCGATATTGTATTTAATCCTTGCAGCACTAGCTTCGTGGACGACGTTGAATCGGTTTGGCATGAAGTCGCACGAGTGTTGCGGCCGGGCGGCATCTTCATGACGGGGTTCACCAATCCTTGGTACTACCTATTTGAAATTGAAGCATTCGATCGCGGTGAACTCAAAATCACAAAAAAATTGCCGGTGGTCGAACACAGCGGCGGTATGATCGAATTTAGCCATTCGTTGGAAGCGCAACTGGGCGGCCAATTGCGCGCCGGGTTGTCGCTGACGGATCTTTTCGAAGACGAATGGGATGCATGGCCGGCGTTGTTCGGTGTGGCACCGGCGTTTATAGCTACGCGTGCTGTGAAGCGCGGTTAGCTTGGCCGCAAGTCCGCAAGTCCGCAAGTCCGCAAGTCCGCAAGTCCGCAAGTCCGCAAGTCCGCAAGTCCGCAAGTCCGTAAACCGGACAACGTGTGTTGATGGTGTGAACGGATCGATGATCCGGCGATGCTCAGCGAACTTGATGGTGGCATGAAGCCAGCGTCGAGGCACCTACCCCCTGCGATGGCAGTGTGACCGTTCTCTCGTGACACTCGCGCCACCCGCGCATGGCGAGATGCGCTCAGCGCGTGGGCCCGGAATGAACCACTTGGGGTCCTTTGAACCGGGCGCTCTTGACACTCCTTCACAGTCACCTGCCATCTTGGTGGTGGCCGGTGCCCGCCGCTTCCGCGCCTCGCCTTTATGCTCCGCAGAACGCATCACATTGCCCTTGCTCCATTGGTCCGAAAGTCCGCAAGTCCGCAAGTCTGCAAGTCCCACAACTCACTTCGTCCGGTTTCCGGACTCCGGACTCCGAACTCCGGACTTTCGGACTTTTGGATTTTCGGACTTTTGGACTTTTGGATTTTCGGACTTTTGGATTTTCGGCCGCTACCGGCAAACTGAATTTGCCAACCGCGCTGCACGGCCAGCTCGTGAGCGGGCATCAAGTGTGGCAGCGTCAGAAAAGCCGAGCGCCATCGCACATTCGAGCGCGCATTCAACTTTGATGGCCGAGGCCCGAGCAATGCGAAAGAACCGTTGCTGGCTAGCCGAGCCCCGCTCGTAAGCACTGCCTTCGCCCAAGTTAAGCATCACACTTTGCGCGGCACGTTTACACTGATTGGCTAAGTCCGACTCACCGCGCCAACCACCGACACATTTGGCTACGGCCACCACGCTCTCCAGCGCCATGCGATACGCCACAAATCGATTTGCTAACAAAGAAATTGGGGTCATGCCCGCCACCGCGCAGGGCCCGTGCCAACGAAATTTCAAACCCCATCAACCGTGCCAGAGTTGGCGCTGGC
>JAYWHS010000700.1:0-10291 GCA_043777635.1 Kofleriaceae bacterium
CGAATTTCAGGCACGGTGTCGATGACTGCAAACAAGCGCTCGGTCGCACCTGCGGCACGTTGTAGCGCGGCCCACAGCCCTGCGAGTTCAGACAAGGCACCCGCGATCATGAATGTATACAAAAAGAATTGCGTGAGTTGCCCGGCGCTGATTTCGCCGTTGATCATGGCTCGGCCACCGAGCCAAATCACCATCGTCACGCCAGCGAACCCGGCTGACATCGCCGTTGCGAAAAACGACGAGCGCCAACGCACCATCGTCATGGTTTTGTCGAACGTGCTTTCAACGCCTTGGCGATATTTTAGTGCTTCAAAACCTTCGCGCACAAACGATTGCACCGTGGCGATAGCGCCAATTGATTCTTGCACTTGGCCAGAAACTTTGGCGAGCTGGTCTTGCACCTCGCGGCTCATGCCTCGGATTTTTTTACCGAAATATAGCGTGACCAAAACGATGGGCGGCACAATCGCCAGCATCAACAGCGTGAGCTTGACGTTGATGACAAACAAAAAGATCAAACCACCGATGAACTGCACGCCATTGCGCAGCGCCATCGACAGCTCACTGCCGACGACGCTTTCCACCACCGTAACGTCAGATGCCAAGCGGCTGACCAGCTCACCAGAGCGCCGCTCATGAAACCATTGCAGCGGTAGTGTCAAGACGCGATCAAAAACCAACGCCCGTAAATCGGTGACGACGCGTTCGCCGAGCCAGCTCATGCTGTAGTGGCGCAGCCACACCAACACGGCGTTAACGAGAAACAGTGCGAGCAGGCCCAATACGATTTTGTCGAGTTTGTCTGACGTCGCCGATTTCATCCCGGCATCAATCGCTTCTTTGGCGGCCCACGGATAGACCAAGGTCAGCGCCGAGGCCAGCAGCAACGTAACTACCGCCAAGGCGAAGCGGGCTTTATGAGGGCGGACCAAATCGACCAGCCGACGCAAAATTCCGATATTGCGCGACTTCGGGCCGCCGGGGCCATCGCCGGTGCCGGGTGCTGGCACGTCTTGAATATACGGGCCGGCCGCTGTGGGCGGAGTAGGCGTTGTGGTGGGCCCCGATCCAAGCGTTCGCTCGTTCGCTTCACTTCCAGGCGCTGGCGCTTCGGTCATCGACACTAGGTACCGCGTCGGCGCGGGCTTGTCGATTCGCTCGGTACTAGCCGGCCGGTGAGGTAGGGCGGCTCACGAGGCGTGCGGCCAGGTGCCAGCATTGCCCTGTCCATCGATCGACGATTCTCGCTGCGGCTGTTACCGTCCCGACCATGACAGCCTCCTCGACTGCTGGTGTTTTTTTGCAGCGCACGATCACGGAAATGACCATCGACGATGAGCGGTCGTTTGCTCACGTTGCACTCTACGCCGGCCTCAAGGCCTGGTTGCGGTTGAGCAATTTCAAATTTCGCATCATGCCGTCGACGCGTGACGAGCGACCCGACCGCGTTTTGTTGTTGAACCTTACATTTTGGGGTGCCAACGAAGGCGGCGATATCTTGGTGTGCGATGCGATTCCCGCCGATGTCGTGACCCATGTTGCGTGGCATAATTTGGCGGCCCGTGCGTTGCCGGCACTGCGCGCTGATGGCGCACCGTCGGTGGCTGGGTTGTTTTTGGGCGAAGCTATCGCCAGTGCCTTTGATTTATTTCTCGTCGGCAGCTTGTTGGGCCGAGTCAAAAAATCGGATTTTCTGGATACTCAAGTACCGGCCATGGCCGACGCTGCACATGCTGCGGGCCTTGGCCCCAATAATTTTGCCGAGCTGCTTGCAAGTTTTGCCGCAGACCCAGTGCGGGCCTTCGAGGATTTGCGCGAGTTGCTTTTTGATGCGACCACCGCGTTGTATGCGTGCCGCACCGTCGAGCAAGCCGCTGTTGCGCTCGCCTCATTTGACAGCCATCGCTTCAGCCCGTTGCTGCATCATTACGAATTGTCGAACTGGGTGCTGTACGCACGGGCCTATGGCGATGCGTCACCTGATGCGCGGGTTGCTGCCATTGATGCCGCGTTGCGCACCGAGCCCGACGCACTGGCCTGGCTGACGACCACCTGGCTAGCGCCGGCGTTGGCCAGTGGCGGCGCTGCTGCGGCAACTACACCGTAGTTGAGTTAACGTGGTCGTGGTTTGAATGCAGCCTTCAAGGTGGCCTTCGAGTGTGCCATCAATCCATCGCCTTGCTGGATAGAACCTTGCAAGCATGCGGCGGCCTATCATGGTCGCTGCGCCGTGACGGCTACCTGCTTTTACGCGGCCCCATGATGTCTTCACACTCGGAAAGCTCGACGTAAACTCCGCCGCTAAAAACCCATCGACAGCGTTTGCGATCGCCGTGCATGAGCCAAGTGTCGACGGACAATTCGCACATACCTTTTGCGATTGCCGAATATGTGCAGCCCAACATGAAGGCCCGAATGGCACCGACAAACTGCCCGCACCCATGATCCATCAGGTACAGCAAATGCATATCTTCGCGGCCACCGTCGATGTGGAGGATCACATCCGGCTGACCATCTTGGTTAAGGTCGATGGCTTGGCTGTCGTCGAACTTGGTGTCGGCGGTCAGCTGCATGCGCGTGATCGCATCGCGCTGTGGATCCACACAGCTCGGCACGGCCGGGCCTGCAATGCTTGGTGTTGTCGTCGGTGTCGTCGGTGTCGGAACGGGTGTCGTTGGTGTGCCGGTCGTGATGCCTGGCACTGGCGCCACCGGCGATACCCGTGGCGTAGTACGGCATGCAACTAGCCCAAGCAAAGCAATAGCTACCAAGCGCATCCCCAACGTTACAATAGCGGCCTGAGCAAAGCCAGCACGCTTGATGGCGGGCCGTCGCGCACCGGGCTGATGCGCACCGTTGTGTTGCCATCACCTTGGCTGGGCTTGCACCGCGCGAATGGCCGCAGCAAGATCGGTATCGCCAGCGGCCAGCACATTCGCGATGCGCCCAGCACCGTCGATAATTACGATTGTTGGGATGTCGCGAATTCCAAAGGCCCGGAATAAATCGCCTGACTTGTCCAAGGCAAGTGGGATGGTTACCGCATTTTTTTTCTGGTAATCAACGAGATCCTGCGCAGTTGCCCACGGCCCACCGGCAATGCCCAACCACTCAACGTCGGGTGAGTTTGTTACAGCCGTTGCAATCTGCTGCCGGATTCCGGCACAAGCCTGTGATGTTTTAGGGCGGGTTTTTTCTAAATACCATTCGCACCAACTGGAAAAGAATTCGACCACTCGAATTTTTCCTGGCCTTGCGCCGCCAAGTGCAATTGTCGCACCCGCGATGGTGGTGACCGACAAGGTTGGCACGCTGTCGCCCAAGTGCAGCGCAGATGCTTTTTTTGGCGCCGTGAACGCTTGGGCCGGCTTCGCTACCGTTGTTGTAGTGAGTACGTTTGTGATCGCTTCGGCGAGCTGCGGCCCCTCGGCGTGGCCAACATATGCAAAGCAGGCGTCTTTGCCGATGAGCATATGCTGTGGCGTCACGCTCAGGTGAAACAATCCAGCGAAGCTACCGTCGTCCATTACGATGGGCATTTTCAAGCCGTACGTGTCGCGCAGCGCTCGCACCGAAGCTTCGTCGTCACTCAGGCCAATATTGAGCGCAATGACTTGAATCTTGTCGCCGTGCGTTTCGAAAAACTTCTCGAATGCTGGCATCTGTTGGCGACAAGGCACGCACCAGGTCGCCCAGAATTTTATGTAGACCGGCTTTGTTCCGTAGATCGAGCCGAGGTCAATTGTTTCGCCGTCAATCGTCGTCATCACGGCAGTGGGCGCAGTTTGGCCAACTACCGTCGCTGCCACGTCTTGGGCTAGCTGCTCGCCCGCAACCACATACGCCGGATCTTCGACGGTGTCATGTACATCGATATCATCGACGATGGTGCCGGGTGTCGATGCCGCAACTGCGTTGCCCTTGTCGGCCGGCCGCTTGCTTGGCGGCGTTGCGTGGCAGGCGCCGCACAGCATAAGAAGCGTAAATATTCCAAGGTGAACGGGTGATTTCATAACTGTGGCCATAGCGAACTGCTAGTTCTACCCGAACCGCGCTGACATGCGTACGTCAACGATCATCATTGCTACTAACCGCTGCGCTGCGAAAGCAATCGCAATCTACGCCACCTGCAACGTCGCCGATGGCAAGTAGAGTTCGGTATCAACAAAGCGACGTTTCACCACTTTTAAAGCTGCATATAGCGGGCTAGCTTTTCGTCGCTGTCCAGCGGAAGATGAGCCAACATGGGAAATACAATTTATGTCGACGCAAAACGCTCAACCCCGCTGACGCCCAGTGAATTTGGGTTGCTCTGTGAACACATGCAGCGACATGCTCAATGGAATGGTCAAGATTGGAATGAGCCCTATCGATTGAAGATTATTCTTAATGCGGTAACTCAGACCACGGATATCAGCGTGATGCTTAAGATTGGCTACAACGCCGACGAGATTGAAGCTTTCCTGACTACATTGACGGAATTACGGAGCCTGCTCCCTGACTCAGAATTCACCGTTAGCGATGATTTAGATCTGGTCCGTTGGTCTGGTCAGGCTTACCAACTTGGTGTTGACACCATCGTCACTCCACGCGATGGTAACGCGGCGCAGCCTAACCCACCTTGTGCGAGTGCAGAAGCTCAACCTTCTACCTCCGAAAAAGTATTCGTTACTAACATCAAGCGTGACGCTTCTTTGATGTACTACATACGTGAAGGCAACGTTTGGGCGACGTCGCGCCAGCGTGGAGGCGAAAGAAGTATGGTTGCGGAGACCAACCTTATTATCGATCACGCCACATACCTCTACTTCGTCGATCAAGACGGTGATGTCTCGCGAACGCGGCGACAAGTCACAAGTTGATTGCGCTGCGCTGTTAGTCGAGGCCGTTGGAAAATTGGATCACCAGGTCGTAGAGTTGGTGATGTGTCGCAGGGCATCAAGGCCTGCGATGTTTTCCGGTCGGTTGTTCGGCGATCGTCGGTGGGGTCGGATCCATTATGGCTTGGTGGAGGTCGATCGAGGCGTTGACCGTGCCATCAGGGTGCTCGACATCGTTGCGGCAACTGCGTTGCCCATGGTTGCCGGCCGATGCGTTGCTGTCGTTGGTCGACAAGCGAGCAACAAATCCAACAAAGCAAGTTGAACCGGTGAATGTAGAGCTATGGCCATAGTCGTTAGGTTCATACCGGGGACGAGCTGTCGTGGGGTTGTAAACTCGACGCTGGTTTTAAACCTAAGTACAAAATTACAAATCAGTCATCGGTCCAAGGTGGTAGGCGGATCGAATTGACTGCGGTGTGTGCAATACCTATGAGTAGGGTGCACAGGACAATACCGCTGAGAAACTTCAGTGCAGTTGGTATCGACGCGAGTGCCGCTAATGCCGGCCAGTAGGTGGCTTGCAGCGCCACACCGCCACTGAGCACACCAACCCAGGCAAGCGAGGCTGCACAATTTTGCGCAGCTTTACGTGCGAACTCCGACCACGACATTGGACCTCCAAGTAGCGCGGAGAGTACGACGCGATCATTGACCACTGGCAATTCGAGTGCATTGCGAAGCGCGCTTGCCGCATTACAAATAGGGGCAAAGCTAGTTCGAAATGGCGTCAGGCGCACACGCTTGCCGTCGAAGACCATGCCCAGCGCAAATCCAGCTGGGCGATGTATCGCTTTGTGTTCAGGTTGAAACAGCACTTCGAAATGCGAAATTTTTACAAACTGGAACAGGCGGGTAACTTCGCCAGTTTCGTCAAGGTCAACCGCCGCTTCAACGCCGGTCTCGTCGCTTGCGGGGAACTCATCGAAGACAGGCTCGCACGGCCGTTTCACCAAAAGAGTTTGGCGGGCGTATGCAAGGATAAACATTGATTTTACAGAACCCCCAACTCCGCGTGATTTAAAAAAGAACACGCCGAGACCAATAGCTGCGACGATGATCAGCGCTCCACCAAGCACTCGACTGTAAGCCGGAGGAAACCGAATCGTAACAGTTGGCAATTGCCCCTTGGCAAAAGCGGTCAGCTGGTCGCGTGCTTGCCACGCGGAGGCTTGACTGAGTGCCGGCACAATGCGCAAACGTGGTTGTCCGCTTAGAATAACAACAAGAACGGCATCGCTGCCTTTTTTACCGGCCGCAGTTACCTGTACATCAAGGATTTCGGCGCGTCGAAACCAGGCTGATACCGTGCCTTTAATCTGACATTGCGAAGTGGCATCACAATACACCGTTGACTCGGCAAGGCCCGCACCAATGCAGTTGCCGCCCCACAACACCATCAATAAAAAAATCGCTGCCTGGCCGATCCGGTTCATCCATCCGGCAGCTTGGTGAAGTGCGATGATTTGATCTGGGCGTGGTGCTGGTTGGGTTCGGTACATTTGTTAGTAGTAATTCACGACGATGGAATGTTTATCGCGCGAGACTGCGTAGAAGCTGCACATCACGGCACGCGGGGTCGGCTCCATCATGGCTTGGTAGTGACCACCGGTCGGGCCTTCTTCAAAAAATAACCGAGGACACCAATCGATCGAGGCTTTGACCGTGCCATTTGGATTGCGACCGCCTCCGCAGAAGCCTTGTGCTTGCCAGCCGCAGCCATTGTTGGCGTGCCCACCCATTTCTGCGGCCATCTTTGCTTCGGTCGCTTGGCAACACTGCGCGTCGGCTGCGGTGGATTTTAGGAAATACGGCGCAAGGCCAGCCTGGCTGCGGTACTTGTTAATCTCACTCAGACAGTAGTCGGACACATCAACTGCGCCGCTATCTGGATCTTCGTCGATAGGATGGATGACTCCGGTTTCGCCACAGACTAATTCCGTGCCATCACCGGTGATACCTTTGGCGTTGTCGTCACTGCACCCTGGCGTGGTAATCGCCGCGCCCATAATCAAGATCGTTAGAAGCGACCGCGTCGCCAGTTCTTTTTCGAGTTGCATAAACAGGGCCTTCCATTGTGGTGTGTGGTTATTGCGGCGCGACAATCGTGATTTTGCAGAGCAAGGTGTTGTCGGCTTTGAGGTCTGAGGTCCAGATGAGCTTGGCCGAAGCATCCCAAGAGATATCGTTGTAGCCACCCTTCACCCCGATTTCGGTGGCTGAATATACCTGTGCAGCTTGCCAGGTTGAGGTGTCGGTAGCTGCGGCTTTCCATGCGATGGGTTCGTCGTTGATTTGTGAGCGACACGTCGCGGTTGGGTTCGCATCTTTTTCGCACGAAGGATTGAGCGGTGCTTTATGAATAACCAGACACCGCACCGCGCTTGAAGAAACCGCGATGATGTTGCCAGTCAGTGTATCGGTCACTTGCATGATGAAGCCGCCATCGCCGATTTGCTGCATAGCGGTGCCAATGTACTCTAGCCCAGTATCGTTGGCTTTGTAATCTTTGAGTACGAGGTTGAGTTCAAAAGGGTAGGTTGCATCGAAAGCTAACGTAGTTGCATTGAACGATTTTTCCGTCGTAATCGGCACGGCGTCTTCACCAACCAAGGTTTGGTTGACATACATGGCAAACCAGTTGTCGACCCACACCTCGGCTTTGAATTGGCCGCTGGCGTCGGACGCAACGGTGCTTGATGTCTGCTTGCAACCTACACTGGTCGCGATTACCGCGATCGCCGCCACGGATGCGTGACGCATGCGGCGTAAACCGAACAAGCTTAGTAGCGCGACGCTGATGATCGCTAGTGCGCTGGCGAGCCCGATGACCAAGCCAAGGTGTGAAGTGCCGTGGGTTGCTTGAGCCAGGTTGATCGCGGTTCGAAGCGGACGTGTCACCGTGAACGTTGCGGTATCGCCCGCGTTAGCATAATGCGACGCTGGTTGTACAAATGAAACCAGCGTTGGTCCCAACGCTACGGGCATCTGCACGGCAATCTTCGCTGCGAGGTTGGCGTCGGTTGGTGATTCAAAAGTTATGCGCACCAACGTACCGTGGTCGGATAATTTCGACGACAACTCGGCAGCGAGGGCGCGAATCTCTAGCGCCGTTGGAAATTCGCGTAGGACCAACGGTATGCGGACGCCATCGACCTGCACCGTTACCTCACGCAGCAGCCGATTCTTCAGCTCGGTGGCTTGGTTTTGCAGCGCTGCTTCTGAACCGGTTGCAAGTTGCGTCGAGCTTTGCGTGGCGAGTGCAAATAAATCGATATCTGCAATGAGATCCAGGTGGCCATCACGCAAGGTAACTTTGGCGGTATTGGCCTGCAGTGCATGCGCCATAACAGTCTTACCGGCGACCGCAGTCACCGTGATTACCGCAATCGCGAACATCGCAGCGACGGTGAACGGTGCAAAGCCACGTTGTCCGCCACGCGCATGCCCAGCTCTTCGCGCTGTATTGTGCATCGCTGCGACGCTCACATCGACCTCCGACAGTACGTGGTTTGGGTTGTTGCGCCACCGGTTGAAAACGACGCTTCGGTGAAATCCCAACAAGTCGCGGTTGCCGCCGGTTTGTAGTTGATGGTGTACGTTTTGTTGGCGTATTTGTACGTCATGGTGCGAGTGCCATCGCTGGCCTCCACCAGGGTTAAGTTGGTAACACCGCCGGGTGGTTTGTTACCTGGTGGTTTACCGCCACCGGCGCTGCTGGTCAGCGGTGCCACGCGTGGTGCCTTGGTCAGATCAACTTCACCGACCAAACATTGCGTAATATATGGATGCGCATCCGAGGTGTGATAGCGGAATCCGAAGGTTGCATCGGCTTTCGCGTTGCAAACATCGAGTTCACCCGCTGCAATGGTCGAGCCGTCGGGGTTTAGGTTGCCGTAGATTGGGTATCCATCAAAGCCCCAACCCAAAATCGCAGCTGGACCAGGATTTTTCATCGCTGCCATCATGCAAGTTGGCGCGGCATGATAGTGGTAGTCGTCGCCTCGTCCAGCGTGGCCGCCACACATATCGAGTTCGCCGGTGAGCTTGGTGTCGGCTTTGGGATCATACACGGCAGGATCGCTAATCCCCTGCGACGTGTAATCGTAAATCGGCACACCGTTTACCGCGACACCTAGGGCCGCGTCGATGCTGGTTACCTTGGCGGCCTTTACCGGCGCGAGTGCAATGGGTGAGGTGTAGCCAGGCGCGGGCACTGGGACTTGGTCGTTGGTCCCGGTAATCCCGGTCATCGTCGGATGCGCCGGATAGGTATCCGACACCAGGTAGGCATACTTGGCGTCGCAGGTGACCGTAACTTTATCGCCGAAGCCGGCAGCGATGATCGAATCTGTCACCGCTGTGCACCGCGTGCTTGGTGTTCCGCTGGCGGCAGCGTCGACCGTCGAGACATCGGTGCCAGCACATGCAACCACCAGCATGGTAGTTGCGGCGGCGAGATAGGTAGTGCCGACAAAGACACGTTGGGTATTTTGCGAATACTTCATCTCGCTACGGTAGCGAACAAACTTGTATCAACTATGTGCATCGCGTGTTCACTGCACTAAAAATTGGCCCATCATGCCAGGCCGTGATGACGTAAAATGTACGGCTATCTTTGAATCTAAGATTGTGGCCACGTTCAGTTTCAGCATGGAGGATTCGTCGGCGCGCCACTTGCGCCAGGCGCGAGATCAACGTCGTGCCCGGAAGGGTACCGCACACGCGTTTGCCTACATGTCGTGGTTTTCGTCGGTTAGATCTGGATTGAACTGATAGCCAACCCCATAGATCGAGCGCAGCATTTTAGCGTCATCGCCTAGACGCTTGCGGATGTTTTTGATGTGGCTATCGATCGCGCGGTCAAATGCTAGGTCATCCTGACCGTGAATCTCGGCTAGTAGTTGGACTCGTGAAAACACCCGGCCGGATTTTTGGAGCAGCTTGCGCAAGAGCTTGAATTCGGTGGGCGTAACATCGAGAACGTTGCCGCGCAGCGTAATTCGCATACATTCGTCGTCGAGAGTAAACGGCCCAATCTTGATTGGTGCCGGCGTCCTGCCCGACTCGGTTGACCCTGTACCTTGTTGCGAGGCCAATGGCAGCGTCATGCGGCGCAGCACCGCACGCACGCGCGCAACAACTTCGCGCGGGCTAAAGGGCTTGCAGATGTAGTCATCGGCGCCCACTTCGAGTCCTAGTAGCCGATCAATTTCCTGCGCTCGGGCGGTAACCATGATGATTGGCACGGCAGTAAAAAGCCGTAGCTCTTGACAGACTTCAACCCCGGTCCGATGCGGAATCGACAAATCTAGCAAGATGAGTTGGGGTGCATGGGTACGCACGTAGGGCGCAACGGCACGGCCATCCATCAGGTGATGCGTAGCGTAGCCAGCGGCGTGTAAATATAC